>DSAL01000106.1 GCA_011380095.1 Candidatus Altarchaeales archaeon | reverse complement strand
TCACTCCAAACACCTCTGACATTTTCAGAAAGCCCGTCATCGTCATATTCAATTATGGTCTTTCCAGCAATCATCGCCTTCGTGAACGCGACGTCATACGGAATCTTCCCGACAACCTTTACTCCGTTCTTTTTGCACCACTCTTCTATCTCCAAACTCTTCTCCTCATTGATGTCAAACTTGTTTATACAGACAAGCGGCCTCACCTTAAAATGCCTTGCGACACCCAAAACCCGTTCGAGGTCGTGGATTCCGGATGCTGTCGGCTCGGTCACGACAAGACACAATTCGACTCCGCCAATCGATGCGATGACGGGACACCCGATTCCAGGGGAACCGTCAATGATTATCAAATTGTTTCCCTGTTCTTGCGCAATCTTCTTGGCCCTCTCGCGCACTACTGAAACAAGCTTTCCGGAAGCTTCCTCGCCCGGATTAAGCCTTGCATGGCATAATCTGCCGAACCTGGTTTTTGAGACAAATGATTCCCCAGCAACCTTCTCCCTCATGCTGATGGCGCCTGCCGGGCAAACAATCTCGCAGACTCCGCAACCCTCGCAAGAAAAAGGTTTAACCGCAAAACCACTGCTTATCGCACCGAATCTGCAGGCTTCAACACACTTCCCGCACTTGACGCATTTTGAACCGTCAATCACGGCCTCGTCAAGCGCCCTGAAATCCGTCCTTTCGACAATCTTTGGCTTCATTATCAAGTGAAGGTCCGCGGCGTCCACGTCGCAGTCCGCGAAAACCGCGTTCTTTGCAAGAGAAGCGAACGCCGAGACGATACTCGTCTTGCCAGTCCCGCCTTTCCCGCTTATCACAGTCAATTGTTTGGCTTCATGCATGCCGGCATACCTCCATTCAATTTATGATGTCTTATGCATTCACAGCAAAATCCATGATAACTGCAGTCTTTGAGAGTGCATGGGCAGTCCAACTTGTTCATCCCCTTATTCGGACACGCAATTCTCACATTCCCACTCATCTTTTGAACCTCCCGTCGGACAAGTGCGCTCCCCCAACCCGCTCGCGTATCCACCCTGTTTCGGCATCACTCCTGACATCAAACTCCGGGATGTAAGGCTTTATGTCTAAAAGAGGAGTTCCATCAAGCATGTCGACACCCCTCACATTAAGCGTGTTTCCTTCAACAGAATCCAGCTTCACGACAGTAATCCCGATGGGATTAGGCCTTCTCGGCGCGCGCGTCGAGAAAACTCCGCGAACTCTTTCCTCTAAAAACGGCTTGACCTTAAGCTCAAAACCATTCGACTGGCTGAAAAAATACGTCAAGATTATGTGGCTGAACCCATCAATGTCCGAAAGCCCCCCGGCATACTCTCTGAAAACTTCTACCACGCCCCGGTTATCAGGAAACAATCCTCCCTGTATCGGCATTTCATCCATCCTCTTGAATTCTGTATGTATCACTCCAATAGGGTTCAAAACAATCTTCACTCCACCTGCCTCCTGACGTCTTCAAACATTATCCTGAACTTTTCCCTGAACGCGGGCGAATCATCGGTGAAACTCTTGCCATCAGAATATAGTCTTGCGATTTTTCTCGAGTGCGGAATCCTCAGGATGATTGGAATACCCTCTTCACTGCAGTAGTCGTCGACTCCACTATTCCCCACGCCATCCTTGTTCATGACGACGCCGTGCGGGATTCCCATGGTCTTGAGCATCTCTACCGCAAGCTTCAGGTCATTCAATCCGAACGGAGTCGGTTCAGTCACAAGAATGCAATAGTCCGAGCCTTCCACTGCCGATATTGTCGCGCACGATGTTCCGGGAGGCGCGTCAACCAAAACGTCTTTACCCGCGGACTCAACATCCCTTACTTTTTTTATCAAGGGCGAAGCCTGCGCCTGCCCGATATCCAAGACACCCCACCTGAAATCGATTCCGTCGACAAGGGATTTTTTTATCACGCCAATCTCGCGCCCGGCTTCACTTATCGCCTCGACCGGACACACTATCCCGCAGCCCCCGCAACCGTGGCATAACTCCGGGAAAAACATCAAAACGTCCTTCGAGACCGCGAGAGCGTTGTACCTGCAGAAACTCGCACACTTCCCGCAGTAAACGCATTTATCCAAATCAACGTTCGGGACGCTCACCGAAACCCTCTCTTGCGCTACCTTTTCGGGGTTGAGGAATACATGGCAGTTCGGCTCCTCAACATCACAGTCCAAGAGCACGATGTTCTGCAGAGTCCTCGCCAAATTAACCGCAACCGTAGTCTTTCCGGTCCCACCCTTCCCGCTCGCAATCGAAACAATCATTTAGCTTCCCCTGAAATATCTTTTCCCACCCAATAACTCGGCTTTTACCCGCCCGTCTTTCTCAAGGATTTGCAGGTATTTCACGACCTCGTTTTCATGCAATCCAAGGGCTGAAGATATGTCCTGCAGGGTGCAGGGCCTTCTCTCCAGCAAATTAAATATCAATTCTTCCCCGTCTCCCGCATACTCTTCCCCGCATCTTCCGCTGAAATCCGCTATCACCTCAGCGTTT
>DSAL01000044.1 GCA_011380095.1 Candidatus Altarchaeales archaeon | reverse complement strand
TGCAAAGGCAGCATTACAAGATTTTAGGCTCCCACGGTGGCGTTAAACTATGCCACTGGCTTAAAAAGAGCCTTAAGGGCGAGGGGGTGTGTTATAAGGAGCTTTTTTACGGCATTAAAAGCCACAGGTGCCTGCAGTTCACGCCTACCGTAGACCACTGCAACCACCGTTGCGTCTACTGCTGGAGGAATACGGAATACACTAACTGCGCTCCAATGGCTTCTTTTGACGAGCCTGAATTTTTGGTTTCTGAGGCCGAGCGGATGCAGAAGATGCTTTTGACCGGTTTTGGCGGGATTTTAGGCCGTATTGACGAGCGGAAGTGGCTTGAAGCCCATCATCCCAACCAGGCCGCCATAAGCCTTGCCGGCGAGCCACTTTATTATCCTAAGATGTCGGGGCTTTTGCAGGAATTCCATGATAGGGGCTACACGACCTTCCTCGTCTCGAACGGGACTCGTTCGGATATGATTGAGGGTCTTGACGTCCTGCCAACGCAATTCTATATCTCGCTTGACGCGCCAACCCATGAAATATACAAAAAAGTTTGCAGGCCTTTGGTCGACGGCTGGAGTGGCTTGAAGCGTTCTCTTGAGTTGATGGGGGGCATGGAGTGCAGGACTGTGAACCGGCTGACTTTGGTTAGGGACTGGAATATCATGGACGCGAAAGGATACGCTGATTTGATTTCTTTGGCTGAGCCGGATTTTGTGGAGGTGAAGGCGTTCATGCTGGTCGGCGGCTCTCGAAACAGGCTGACGCTCGACAACATGCCGACGCACGAGGAGGTGCGGGAGTTTTCCAGTGAATTATCCGATATTTTGGGCTACAAGTTTGGGGGCGAGAAGGTTGATTCACGGGTGGTATTGCTCAGGAAATAGTGTTCAGCCGGCGAGCTTCATGATTTCGTCGTAGATGTCTTTGATTCTCTTGATTGTCGCATGGTCTTCGCCGAGTTTCTCCCTGAAAATTCCGAGCGCCTCGTCTATTCCGACATATTTGTCTTCGCGCGTCAGCTTGTCGGCGACGCAGACTATCTTCTCCTCAAGCGTTTTTGGCAGGTAGTCTATTTCAGTCAAACCCAATTTTTCGGCTTCTTCCGCGGTAATGCCTCCTCCTATATGTGTTTCACAGACTCGCGCGTATCTTGGATGTTCCTCGAGTATTTTTGCTCCGGCGACTCCGTGTGTTATGTCGTGGGTCACGCATCTTCCAAGGTCGTGGAGCAGTGCCGCGGTTTCGACGAATTCAACGTCGACTTCACCTCCATTCTCCCTGATTTTGAGGGCGATTTCAACCGCCTTTTCCGCGACGGCTTTCGCGTGGCGCAGGATGTTTTCCGGACACTTGTTTTCGAGAAGAATTTCCAGCGCGTCCCGTTTTTTGAGCGCACTCATTTTTATTTATTCCGCAATAGACTGGAGTATGCTGTTTATTTCAGTAATCTGCTGGACTATCCCGTCGACAGCCTTCCCGTCCTCATACCTCTTGTACGCGCTTCCGCACGACTGGCATATGAACATGTTTTCCATGGCGTTGTGGTAGTCTACTATCCCGCAATTGCATTTGAAGCTCAGGCCGTTGTTCTCCTGTTCAAGCTGTTCTTGAAGCATGCTGATTTTTTGGCTGAGGTGGTCTTGAATGTGTTTTTTTATCCGGTCTTCCCGCCTCACCCACTTGTAGGTGTACCAGCCGGTCTTCTTGTTTTTGGTCCGGTGGTATTCGACGAGGCTGTTTTCGTGAAGGTCGTTTAAAAGAGTCCTGATTATTGTCGCCTTTATGCCCAGGCTTTCGGCGACGTCCTCGTCGTATTGGGGTTCAGTCAGCTGGTCGATTACGGCTATATGCTGGTCGCTTAGGCTTTCACCCAGCACACGCCGTAGAACATCATTTGCAACAGTCATCTGTTCTATACATACACACTCCACGCTTAAATACAAAACCTGAACAAAGTTCAAAAAGTTTTTTTTTACGCGCACTCGTACTTTATGTAGATGTCGTAGCCGTCGCATTTGGCGCCCGCCCCTGTTTCATAGCACCTTACCCTGACGACATAGTCTTCTCCCTCTATCGGGACGTCAATCTTCTTGTAAGCCTTCGTCGGCTTGACGTCAAAGATAAGAGGAGTTTGACTTACCTTCAGGACTTCGTAAAGATAGGCGTTTTCGAAACCGCAGTCTTCGTCAATCGCGGACGGAACCCACACGTCGTAGGCGCTTCCCACAGTCTTCGGCTCTACTTCGACATAAACGTCAAAATCACCCGGGCATCCCGGGTTGGTCAGCGTGAATATGTGGTAGTTGAAAGTTTCAGTGTCGGTATTATGCTCTACCGGACTTGTAGTTATCTCGCAGTTTGGCTCGACCGGCGGGCAATCCCTGCATGGAAGCGTGGTTGTCGGCGTGCCCGTAGACGTGGTTGTGCTGGATGTAGTGGTCGTCGTAGTGGTTGTTGTCGTTGTCGGAATTGTTATTTCAGTGCCCTCCCAGCTGGGAGGGCACTGAAATAACAATTCCGACAACGACAACAACCACTACGACGACCACTACAT
>DSAL01000065.1 GCA_011380095.1 Candidatus Altarchaeales archaeon | reverse complement strand
TATTAATCCTGCTGCCATGAAAATCCAGCCGACGCTTTTGAAGGAGAAGCTTATCCATTCTATTGACTGTGAAAGCATGGGGGAGAACAGTCCGAGAAAGTTAGCCCGCGTGCTTATGACTTCAAAAGGCTTCAATCCCTTCGAAAGCGTCTGCGGAAGATACAGTATTACGGGGACTATGATTGACGGCAGAAGTAGTTTGGCAGCATCCTTCAAAACTTCCGAAGGCTTGCCCCCCAACATTACCTTCAGGCTGGATTCACTCCGCTTAAACGATAAGGGCGGACGGTAGCTCCAGTATGTCAGAAACAGTATTGGCGTGAAGATTACGCTTGTTACCCTGACTGCAGTACTGTATCCCAGGCAGAATCCCGCCAGAATCTTGTGCCTGTCCCCTCCAGTTTTCCCGGCCACAACGGCATAGTATGCGGAGAGCAGGAGGAAAAGTATTTCCGTCCCGTGGCTTTTCGCGTATGTCGTGACTGAGAGGAAGACCGGCGTGAAGGAGAGTAGTATTGCCGCATACATCCCGCTTTTTTCCGACTCCAAAAACTCTTTGGCGAAAAAATACATGGCGACGACGGCAAGGCTTCCCGTCAGAACGCTCGTGAAGGTTGCAGCGGTTTCCGCGTTTTGGGCTCCAGTGAAAATCTTGAAGAACACGTATACTATCGAGCCCGCGACCACCTGTCCCGGGTATCCCGGCGGGTGCTTGTATGTGAAGTGGAGGTCGTCGACAGTCCCCTCCAACGCTATTGCCTGAAACACTGAGTCTGTGTGGAATAGGCCGTCGTTCATGTAGTATGCTCTTGGTGTGAATGCGAGCAGGAAGAGTATTAGCGGAATCAGGTACTTTCGGTTTTTGAGGATGAACTCATTGTAATCCATTTTTTCGTATAAACTATCCTGCCTGAAGTTAAATATTCCTGTTAATATGTTTGGGCCGGGTAACTGCTTACAGAAACCGTGAACTCTATTGATTTCGGATTTTCGTCGGGCGGTGTTGGAATATCCTCTATCCTAAACCCTGTTTCCGCATTAATGTTTCTAAACCATTCCCTAAAACCCGGATTCACATAAACTCCACTTTCCCAGCCCGGCTTTGTAGCCCTCACCCTGATGGCCTTTGACGCATTGTTCGTGAACTCCAAGTCCACGCCTCTTGGAACATTCAGGTCGTTCGAAATAAACTGGGTGTACAATCCCCCGCCTTCATCTGACGAAACTATGTATGTGACGTTGACGGACCTGACGCCATACTCGAAAACATGGTTTAAATCCGCCATAACTTCCCGCCCCCCGACTCCGCCAATCCTGCATTCCGCAGTCTTGTCCTGCCAGTACATGTAGTCCATGCGGCTTGCGTTAGTTGTGGGAAGGCCGAACAGCAGGTATTCCTGAAAGTCTATGAAGCTTGCAAGACCAATCTGGTTTTTCGCAAGTCCGAGCTTTTCCGCCTGAAGCTCCGCCTGAAGCTGGTATCTCGGCGAACTGTAGGACAAGCCTTCAAGACGGCTGAAAAACGAAGGACCCCTCGGGATTCTCGCCGACTTCAGGTAACATCCGCTTTCAATCCATTCCGCAAGCAGTTCGGGCGTTGTGGCCTCCCGCCTCTCGCACATTAAAATCGGGCGTGAAATCGACTTGCTGGAGCGCAAAACGTATTGCGGGTCCTCAACACCCTCTATCGGGACGATGACTGAAACCAGAATGTTTTGCATGTGATAACTGCCTGAAAGGCGGTCTTTCGCCTCAATATTGAATCTTGTGACTGCGAGAATATTCGACTCGTCGTACATGCTCAACTCCAAGTCCAAAAACTCCATGTCGACTTGGAATCCAAGCTCTTTCGACCTTTGCTCAATCCTGTTTATCCAGTCGGGGATAGTGTGGTTTTCCATGTACGCTATCGCGTCACCGCTTTTCCCCTCGAATGTCGCGCAAACCATCAGTTCGGCGACAGCGGATTCAGCTCCAGCAACATTATACGCCGGCTCCTCGCCCCTGTACGTGTAGTTGAAGCCAGTGCAATTATGCATGACGTAATCCGGGCTGACGTAATCCTCATTGGATAAGATGTTGTTTACCGTGTATAACAGTGCCCGCTGTACCGTGATTCCCAAAGCCCTCTGGTAGTCCGACTTGATGAACTCCACGTGCTCTTGAAGCTCCATGATTTCAATACGGTTGAGGTCGTTTGAGCCTTCGGACTCGTAAACCTGCATGTAAAAGAATACGATGGACAATACTGCGACGGCCATAACGCTAGTCAAAAGGGTGTAGACGTAACCATTAGAGCTGATTCTAATTCGCCCCCCTATATCCATGTGAGCAACCTCACTTCA
Source organism: Candidatus Altarchaeales archaeon (assembly GCA_011380095.1). Classification (GTDB taxonomy): domain Archaea; phylum Altiarchaeota; class Altiarchaeia; order IMC4; family SCGC-AAA252-I15; genus DSAL01. The sequence goes on along the minus strand of DSAL01000065.1, from coordinate 208 downwards.
AGCGGACCCCACATGGCCTGACCCCTTATCTGGGGGTCTACGAGAATAATCATGCCCGGAGAAAACCCCTCGTCCAAAACCCCGTCCTGGTTTGAATCCAGCGTCTGGTTCAAAAGCCGGTATGTCGCATCAACCAAAGCATCGTTTGTTTCAGGAGGCGCGCTATCGTCCTTCTTGTATGTGAAGTAAATGTCGCATTCAATGTCGT
>DSAL01000054.1 GCA_011380095.1 Candidatus Altarchaeales archaeon | reverse complement strand
GGGTCCGGGCGTTGGGAAAACCATTTTAGGCATACAGTTTCTAATGCACGGTGCTGAAAAAGGCGATAAAGGCTTGTATGTCGCGCTTGAAGAGCAGGCCGACCAGGTGCGCGAGGACATGGCTGAGTTCGGCTGGGATTTAAGCAGGATTAAGATTTTGGACACGCTCCAGGATGCGGCAAGCGGGGTTTGGACTCTGAAGTCCGCGGGCATTGGAGGCCAGCCTGACATGACGCTTAGGAATCTTGTTTCCGCCATGCGCGAGAAAATACAGTCCTACAAGCCCAAGAGGATTGTTATAGACAGTCTGACGAGCATCAAGATGCTTTACGAGACTTCCGCCGACATGCGCCGCGACATTCTCGGACTCATGAACTTTCTTCTCGCCACTAACTGCACTACGATATTGACGAGTGAGCAGGCAGGCGACGAGGTTTTGCTTGAAGAGTTCCTTGTTTCAGGAGTCATAAAACTGGACAGGATTTATACTGAGGGCGACAGGCTTACTTCAATAAGCATTGAGAAGATGCGGGGTTCCGGCTTTGACAAGCATATACGCCCGATGAAGATTACCGACAAGGGCATTGTAGTGTTCTCCAACGAAAGCCTTTTCAGGTAATGTTCTTTTTCGTTCTGGGGGTTGGAATAGAATCCGGCAGGATAAGGATAAACATTTGATATTGGCTCCTGCCGTAATTTTTTTAGAAAAAGGGGTGGTGGTTCGGGGTTTATTCCACCTACTGTTGTTCCCCGCTGCCTTGGACTATCCTCATTCCCGCGGGAACTATCAGAAGCTTCGTCTCGCTAATCCTTCCGATGTCTCCGTCCAAGTCGATTGCCGCGTCGCGCAGTTCTTTCACAATGTTCTTTAAAAGCCCCTTGTGGTGTGAGAGTGATTTTACGTTGAGCACTATAACATTGTTTTTCTCAAGCTCTGCCATGACATTCCCAACGCCCTTCCCCTCCGCGTCAAGCGAAAGCGATTTGACGTATGTCGTGTCTTCAGACTCTATGAGCTTTCCGTCTCGAACGCTTAGGTCGTTCAAGTAGTCTTCAATGTCTATTTCTCCCTGAGTGGCTTGTTTTGAGCCTCCCTTAAATTTGTCGAAAACCATTATTCCACCTCCCATGCAATATGTGGTATATTACTCGAATCTATTTGACGCCATCCTATAAATAGGTTTTTTCCCGTCCGCGCTTTTTTAACTGACTTTCCTTATTTTGTAGTCCTGAAAATGTCTTCCGGTCTGTTCGAGGCTGAGTTAGGCCACACAATCTTCAAGGACTTGAACGTCTTGTCCCCGCACTACATACCTAAAGTCCTGCCTTACCGGGGCAATGAGATAAAGCAGATAACCCGCGTGCTCGCACCAATACTGGACGGCGTAAAACCCAACAACCTATTCATCTACGGCAAGACTGGGACGGGCAAGACCAGTGTGATAAAGCATATTTCACGGGAGCTTGTCGAAGCGTCGGTCGGCCGCGAAAATCTTTTCGTCAAGACGGTATACATGAACTGCAGGCTGGGCTACAACAGCAAATACCAGGTTTTGATAAGGATTCTCGAGGACAACGGCTTGACGGACAAGAATCTGGAAAATCATACTCTTGAAGGCGTCCGCACGCAAAAGCTTAACGGCCGTTCGCCGACCGAACTCTACTCCCGGTTGAAGAAGGTTGTCGAAGCGAACGCACTGAAGCTTATAGTCGTCCTCGACGAGGTCGACATGATACACGAGGTTGACGAACTCCTCTATCTGCTGACCCGGGTGAACGACGAGATTGAGAGTGTCGAGCGCGGCGGAGCCACTTTAAGGGGTAGTGTTTCGATAATCGGGATTTCAAACAAGCACAGTTTCATGGCGAGCCTGGATCCGAGAAGCAAGAGCACCCTTTGCGAGGAGGAGCTTGTGTTCAAGCCCTACAACGCTAACGAGCTTGCCACAATCCTTGAAAACCGGGTGAAGCTCGGCTTCAAAAGCCACGCCATTTCGGGCTCTTCAACCAAGCTTATCGCAGCATATGCCGCCCAGACCAACGGCGACGCGCGATACGCCCTAAAGCTCTTGCAGACTGCCGGCGAGATAGCGGAAAAGGACCGCAGGAAGCGGGTGCGGATGAATGACGTGAAGGAGGCGAAAAACAAGGTGGAGCAGGACATTATATTCGAGCTCATCACTACTCTTCCAGAACACCAGCAGATTGCCCTCTACAGCATAGCGCACTGCTCGTCTTCCGGAAGCCAGTATAAACGTCTTTCAGAACTTCCCGACGACGTCTTGTTTTCCGGCGAAGTCTATGAGGGCTATGAAAAACTTTGCGCTAAACTAAACCGAAAGCCTAGGACTATGCGGTGGTTCAGCGAATATCTTAAGGAGTTGGAGATGCTCGGCCTTGTAACACTCTCGATATCCGGCGCCGGAGTCCGGGGCAACACTACCCTCATCCGGCTCGGCTCAAATCCCGACGACATTAAAAAGATACTTTCTCAAAGCTTGGGGATAAGCCCTGCATGACCTATCCTCTTTGTTTTATTAAGCTAGTCCTATTTTATAT
>DSAL01000051.1 GCA_011380095.1 Candidatus Altarchaeales archaeon | reverse complement strand
TGACGGCGCCAAGCATACTGGAAGAGCTCAAAAACCCCCTCATACGGGAGGCGCTGTCTCACGCCGTAAAATCCGAAAGCATCATGGTGCGGGCTCCGGGCGAGGATTTCAGGCGTAAGGCGCTCGATACCGCAGGCTTTCTCGGGGAAACAAGACTTTCCGAAGCCGACATTGACGTTATAGCATTGGCCTTAGAATATGGCGCGCAGATGGTGTCGGACGACTATGCAGTCCAAAACGTGTGCGCCCACCTGGAAATACCCTACGCGGCATCATTCCACGAGGGCATAACCGAAAAAAGAAGGTATCTGCACGCTTGCACGGGATGCGGGAGGATTGCGAATGCATCGGAGAAATCATGTGTTGTTTGCGGCGCGGATGTTAAACGGAAGATAAAATAATTTTTTTTACTGGCTTACCTCGCAGTCTCCGTGAAGCATCAAATAGACTCCGGCGTATTCCGGTACTTTTTCAACAGTGTTTTCCCTGTAGGGACCCCACCTATTTTCCATCAAATCAAACTTCGGCACATTATTCTTAAACAAGATTTTCACATCCTCGTCTTTGAAAGCCACCGCGTCAACCAGTGGGTTGAAGGACTCCAAATTCTTGGCGACGGAAGCCTTCAAGCCCGACCCGCCGTGCAATGATTCGGGAAGCCTAATCAATCTTGCAGTGTCGAGCGTAACCTGCTTGTCCGCGTCCTTTATCACAACCGCCTTCTCTGAAATAATCTTGTCCCTCAAACTCTCGCCCAAATCCACCATGCCGTCCCAACGCCCCTGCTCTATCATCTCCAAATTCCTTTCACGATCCTTCAAAAGCCTTCCGACAGTCTTGTCACCCACGCCCCTGACGCTCTTCATATCCTCCGGGCTTGAATTCAAAAAATCCCGTGTGACTTCAAAAACACGCTTAGCCCAGCCTCTGCTTCGGGCTGTCGGACCCACCCGCACGCCCTCCGAAAACTTCGGCTTCCCGCGAACATAAGTCAATCCGCCCGCAGAATCCTCGGACTTCATGAAAGCATTCAAGTCCAGTCCGCTTCCAGTGACGTAATCAACAATCCTCCTCCGCTCCTCACCCCCCAAACACTTCACATCATCGTTTGAAACATGGATGTGGTATCCCTTGCTCCCGGAGAAATTCACTGAAATGTCTTTCCTCCCAAGCCCGAAATCGTTTTCCAAAAAACCGACGACCGCACGCGCCTGCCTCATCATCTCCTCCATCCGCCCCCGGCTCAAATACTTCATGTCAACGTCCAAGTCGAAGATGAGGTCGGCGCCAAGCCAGTTTTTCGCCTCCATCGGCTGGTTTGCGGGAAACTCGTAGTAGGCTGCGGAATACGAGATGAAGTAGGGGGCATCCCGCTTCAAGAAAGCCTGCAGTTCCTCCCGGGATTCAAAACTCTTGTGCCGGAACTTGATTTTATCGTCAAGCGTCCCGAAACCGAACTCCCGCTTGTGTACTTCAGAGGGCGCGGGAATACTATTGTCCCAGTAATACTGCTTGAAGCGTTTCCCCAAAAAAACTTTGGTAGCATTCTCCATAACAGTTAGCATTAAGACGGCAGGTCATAAAATCCTATTTCCCGGACTCTTGTTTAGCATACCTTTTCCCAGACCCGTCCTGTTTATCCCCCCCGGATTTTCCAGCTTCCTCGGCAGCCTCTTTTTCAATAAGCATTCTGGCATAAACCACCTCCCTCATATACTCCTCGTAATGCCTTGACACCCTCTCCACATAATCCTTCGTCTCTTTTGGAACGTTCGAAAGCATGTCAAACACGCCTTTCTCGCCCCCGTTGTTTTCGACGTTGCCCACGCCCCAATTATAGCATGCCAAAACAATCTTCGCCCGCTCGCAATAGTCCTTTATCTCACGCACCCAATCATAGTCGTTTTGTATGTGTGCGAGATATCTTATCCCCACCCTCAAATTATGGTCCGGATTATTCAAATCAAGTTTTTCGACGGGAAAACCCATCCTACGCCACATCTCCTTTGCTGTCGGTTCCATAACCTGCATAAATCCTCTCGCACCCGCCCTTGATTTCGCGTTTCTCACGAAAGCCGACTCGGCTTTTATTAATGCGAGAACAAGAAACGGGTCTCCCTTGCAATCCTGGCAGTACTTCATCAACGGCACTGGATTGACGCCGTTGTCCATGCAAGTCCGCTCCAAAACAATCCTTTGGTCGTAATCAAAACCCCTCCATATCTCAGCGCTCGGATATTTCGTATACCATCCTTTAGTGGTCTTTTCGGCGGACCGTTCGTCACTAACATTAATTTTCCCGTCAGGTCCGATAACCTTTTTTGCGAATGCCTCAAACTCCCGCCGCTCCTCCTCGTCCGAAAGAGCATGACGCAATCCGCCCTCCACCACATTGATTTGATGCTGCTTCAATTCGGGAAGGCGCCCGGAATCCGGCGCTCCCTCAACACCAGCCCCCCCGACAACCTTAAACTGCTCTTCCACAACCGCAGGCTGTGTAGGAACACTCTCTCCAATCCTGCTTCTTCCGCCCGCGAAAAACACGGCGCCCGCCACCAAACCGGCCGCAATAGACAATCCAATCCCCACCTTAACCCGTCTTACAAACCTTGCGCTGTGTTCATGCAC
>DSAL01000030.1 GCA_011380095.1 Candidatus Altarchaeales archaeon | reverse complement strand
CTTCAAGCCCTACCGGCCCCCGCGCATGGATTTTGTTCGTGCTGATTCCGACTTCCGCCCCCAAGCCGTAGCGGTAGCCGTCGGCGAAGCGGGTTGAGGCGTTGTGCATGACGCTTGACGAGTCCACGCGACTCAAAAATTTTCTTGCGGCGTCCCCGTCTTTTGTGACTATCGCGTCGGTGTGGCCGGAGCCGTAAGTGTTTATGTGGCCTACCGCCTCATCCATTCCAGACACCACCCTGATTGAGAGGATCAGGTCGTTGTATTCCGTCGCCCAGTCTTTCTCTCTGACCTTCTCTGCCTCAATCACCTTCAAAGTCTTTTCACAGCCCAGAATCTTAACGCCCTTTTTCTCGAGCGCCGTCTTAAGCTTCGGCAGGATGCTTGAGGCGATTTTCTCGTCCACGAGAAGCGTTTCTACCGCGTTGCAGACTGCGGGATACTGCGTCTTCGCGTCCACTGCGAGCGCCAGCGCCATCTCCTCGTCCGCTTTTTCGTGTATGTAGAGGTGGCATATTCCGGAGGCGTGGCCGAGGACTGGAATGTTCGTGTTTTCCTTAACGTATTTCACGAACTCGTTGGAGCCTCTTGGAATCACAAGGCTTATGTATTCCTCAAGCTTGAGCAGGTCTGCGACCTCCCCCCGGCTTTCCACAAGCTGTATCGCGTCGACGGGTATTCTGGTTTTTTCAAGAGCCTTGCGCATTACTTCGACAATCTTCCTGTTCGTGTTTGAAGCCTCGCGACCCCCCTTCATGAGGACTGCGTTCCCGCTTTTCAGGCACAGGCTTCCGACCTGGACGACGACATCAGGCCTCGACTCGAATACTACCGCAAGCACTCCTATCGGAACCGTGATTTTGTAGAGCGTCAAGTCCTTGTCGAGTTCAGTGCAAGAGAGTGTCTTGCCGAGCGGGTCTTCAAGCTGTGCGACGGAATTCAGGCTTTCGATTATCCCGTCAATCTTTGAGCCCCCAAGCTTCAGCCTTGCCAGAAGCGGCTGGGAAAGCCCCTCCGCCTGAGCCTTCTCGAAGTCTTTCGCGTTTTCGGAAAGTATTTCCCCCCTCGCCTCGTCCAACGCCTTCGCCATCTTCAAAAGCGCGTTGTCCCGCTCTTCAAGCGAGGCTGACGCCATCTTTAGCGACGCGATCCTCGCGTTCTTCGCCTTTTCAACCGCTTCGCTCATATCAAAACACCTTCGTCTTGAGTGTAGTCGAGATTGTTTTTCAACGCCGTCTCCGCCTTGCCGAGCTCGTATCCAAGATACGCCGCATGGTCGAGCCTGCTGACTGTGTCGTCTGCGAGAATCTGGCGGTAGAGTTTTTCCGCCTTTTTCCCGCCGTATTTTTTCATTAGTTTCCCCGACGCCGTCATCGAGACTCCCGGCTTTCTGACTCCGAGATAGTGTTCCACCACCATCTCTTTTCTCGCATCGTCTATGAAAATGTGGAAGAACCCTTTTTTGTCTTCGGAATATTTTACTTCCCCCATTTTTCCTCCAAAATGTTTTTGGCCAACACCATGTTTTCAAGCTTTTTTCCCGCCGACTCCGGCGGGAGGTTTCTCATCCCGCAGTCGGGACACAGGATTATATTTCCGATTCCAAGCTTTTTAATTCCCGCCTCAACATGGCCTACAATCTCCCCCACCGTCTCGACTTCCTCCAAGTCGCTTCTGACGCACCCATACCCTATTTTCTGCCTGAAATCGTATTGCGAGACCGTGTCAAGGAGGGCGGGATTGGCCTTGAACTCGTGTTCGAGAAAGTCGACTGGGAATTCAATGAAGTTTTCGAAGACTTTGGAGACGTCTCCGCACGCGTGAAGCATCCTCGGCTTTTTCGCGCTCTTGAAGACTTTTGAAATCAACTCCCGCCCGTAGTCAGGGTATTCGACAGTCATCATTGGCTCGTCAACTTGTATGAAGTCGACGGTCCTGCACAATGCCTTGACTTCTTCACGAAGCCCTTCGGCGAAGTCGAACGCCAAATCCTCAACGCAATCATAGTAGTGGTTTACACAGCTTTTTGCGAGAGTGTAGGGTCCTGTCACAATCCCCTTCAGCATGGTTTTTTCGGGGAGCGTTTTTTTAACATACTCTTGGTCTGCGACGGTTATCGGGCCCCGGCATCTTATCTTGGAAAAAACCTGCGGCCGCTCCTGAAGCAGTATCCCCGAAAATCCTTTCGCGTAAAGGCTTACGAAATCCGACCTCGTCTGGCCGTCTGATACTATGTCTATGCCGGCCTCAACCTGAGCGTCAACCGCGTCCCTGATTAATTTAGGATATGGGCTTTCAGGCTTTTTCTCAAGGTATTTTCTTGAATAGTATCCTGAATCCGTCTTCACGGGAAAGCTTCCGATTACAGTCGTCTTCAGCATGATTTTTCAACTCAAAGATTGTTGTGGGGGTGGTTTTTCGCGGGGGATATCCCGAAGTAGTCTGCCGAGCCTTCCGCGATAATCCTGTCGACAAAAGCGGTTGGCGGGATTACCTCATTCATTTTTTCTATCGAACCGTAAAAAGCGAAGTCTCCTGTCGCAAAGGGTATGAGCGCGTTCGCCGCAGTCGAACAGTGGGAGTACGCAGTCTTGTCCCCGGCCTTCTCCTCCCTCATCCACTCCCATGATT
>DSAL01000012.1 GCA_011380095.1 Candidatus Altarchaeales archaeon | reverse complement strand
GTTTTTGAGTATGTCTATTATTGTTTTGGCCGGGACTATCTCGATTTTTCCCTCGTATCTTTTTTCGAGGAGGACGTCGTTGAGGTTGCTTTCCGGTATTATGACTTTTTTGATGCCGGCTTCTATTGCCGCCTCGATTTTTTGTGTGACGCCCCCGACCGGCATGACTTCCCCCCGAACGGTGAGGGATCCTGTCATCGCGACTTTCTGCATTACCGGGACTTGTTCCATCGCAGATATTACTGCGACTGCGACAGAGACTGATGCCGAGTCTCCTTCTACTCCCTCGTATGTTTGGAGGAATTGTATGTGGATGTCGTTTTTCGAGATGTCTTTTCCGGATATTTTTTTGAAGAGTGCTGAAACGTTTGTGACGGCTTCTTTTGCGATTTCCCCGAGTTTTCCTGTTGCGATGATTTGTCCGCTCCGTTCCTTGTGGGCTGGCGCGACTTCCGCGACAATCGGCAGTACTGTTCCGCCGTCGCCGATTACTGCGAGCCCGTTGACGCGTCCGACTCTTTCTCCTTCTGTTATGAGGATGTGGTATTCTTTTTTCCGCTCAAGATATACGTCGCCGAATTGTTGTTCGAGGGTTCTCGCGCTCTTTTTCCCGTCCAAAACGTCTTCGGCCGTGACATAATCGTGTTTTTTCTCTTTTGCGATGTCTCCTGATGCGCGTATCAGTCCGCCGAGTTCTCGGAATTTGAGGGTTATCTTGTTTTTCCGTCCCGCCTTCCGCTTGGCTTCCCTGATTATTTCTTCGACCGCCTCTTTCTTGAAGTGGGGGATTTTCCCGTCTTTGAGTATTTCCTGGGCGACGAACTGTACGATTTTTTTCCTGTTTTCGTCTGTGTCGTCCACCATGTCTTTCATGAATATCTCGTATCCGTATCCCCTGATTCTTGAGCGGAGTGCCGGGTGCATTCCTTCAAGCACTGAAACGTTTCCCGCCGCAACGAGGATGAAGTCGCAGGGCGCCGGGTCTGTCATCACCATTGCGCCGGAACTCATCTCGCTTCTTCCGGTTATCGAGAGCTTTTTCTCCTGGATTGCTGTGAGGAGATCTATCTGGCTTTTGCCGAGCGTTCCGACTTCATCGACGAACAGGACTCCCTTGTGCGCCTTGTGGATTAGTCCCGCTACTACTCTAAGGTGTGCTGGCGTTCCAAGTCCGCCTGACTGGAGCGGGTCGTGTTTCACATCCCCTAAAAGCGCTCCCGCGTGCGCTCCTGTTCCGTCGAAGAATGGCGCGGTTTTTCTGTCGGCGTTGTCGACCACCAGCCGTGGCGCCATGCTCTTGTTCTGGCCCATCATCCCCTTTATGTTGAGGCCGAAAAGGAGGAACAGCACGATTCCGAACCCCATCCAGGCTGCTATCACGATTCCGTCCCGGACGACACCGAAAATGTATGCGATTATCGGGAGGACGAAGAAGAGTATCATCAGAAGCGGAAGCCTCATGCCCCCGTCTTGCCCGGACTGGGCTTCTTGTTGTCTTGCGTATTTTATTATCTCGCGTCCTTTGCCTGCGTCGACAGTGTCGATTCTCGGATTGTTCTCGTCTTCCGGGTTTGCGAGCGATATTGTGTCGACCAATGCTTCGCTTGGCAAAAGCTCCGCCATCGCGTTGGCGAGCATGCTTTTCCCGGTTCCTGGCTCGCCGATTAGTAGTAGGTGTCGTCTTTGTTTTGCGGCTTTCCTGATTATCTCGCAGGCTTTTTCCTGGCCTATCACCTGGTCGATGAGTTTTTCCGGGACTTTTATCTCGTCGGTCGTCTCAAAGTCATCCCAGTTTTTGAGCTTCATCACGTCTTTGCCGTCGTGGGCTGGAGCCTTCCCCTGAATCCCGTTCTTGTTAGAATCAATCTTGTCTTTCGGATTCTCCTGCTTTGTCGCAATCTTTAGCGGAGGCTTTACGGACTCTTTCGGAGTTGGCTTTTCAGGATTCTTCATACTGGTTGAAATCTAAGTTTACAACCTTATATACAATCTGGTTACGTCCAGGTTACGCTGATATCGTCGGTCCTTTGTTTTGAGTTCACGCCGGTTTCCTCAACATTCATCTTTACTCCAGCCTTGTTTTCTGAGAGTCCGAGCATGGCTATCATCACGCCATTGTCTCCCATGTATTTTTTTGGGAAGTCGAATTTCGCGCCGTGCTCTTCGGCCATGAGACGTATCATCTCCTGAAGCCTCTTGTTGTAGCCGACGCCTCCAGTCAAGACTACTTCCCTCGCCTTAAGATGTGCGAGCGCACGTTCCGAGACTTCCGTGAGCATGCTGAAGGCGGTTTCTTGAAGGCTGTAGCAGAGGTTCTCGAGGTTTTCGCCGGAGCGGAACTTTTGGACTGCGGACGTGAATATTCCAGAAAAACTCAGGTCTGTCCCCTTCACGACATAGGGGAGTTCCACATATTTTTCTCCGCGTGATGCGACCTCCTCGATTTTTGGGCCTGCAGGGTGGGGCAGTCCGATGACTCGGCCGAACTTGTCGAGCATGTTTCCAAGTCCCACGTCAAGCGTTTCGCCGAACACCCGGTATCTTCCCTCGCTCAATTTTATGACCTGCGTGTTCGCGCCGGAAACGTATACTACGAGCGGGTCTTTGAATCCCGACAGGATGCGGGCGACTTCTATGTGTGCGATGCAGTGGTTTACGCCGAGTATCGGTTTGTCGTGGTGTATTGCGAGAGTTCTTGCGGCGGTCGCAACAGTCCTAAGGCACGGTCCAAGAC
>DSAL01000046.1 GCA_011380095.1 Candidatus Altarchaeales archaeon | reverse complement strand
GTACAAAATATTTTACAAAAAAATAACTTTATTTTGAAGAAATCATCAGAAAAAAATAAGTTTTTATAGTAGTTTTACACAATAATGTCTGTTAATCTAAAAAATATCAGAAAAAAATCAGAGGCTGGATAAGATGGAAGATAAGTTTGACGTGATGGACCATTTCGGAGAAAACGTGTTTAACCTGAAGTCTATGAGGGAATTTCTTCCCGCCAAAGTGTTCAAGGCGCTGAAGGCGACAATAGAAAACGGCGACCCACTCCCTGAAGGAATCGCGGACGAAGTCGCAGAAGGGATGAAGGACTGGGCGATGAGCAAGGGCGCAACACACTACACCCACTGGTTCCAGCCGATGACGGGATCAACCGCAGAAAAACACGACGCATTCCTCTCAGTATACGATGGAGAACCGCTCCTCGGATTCTCCGGAAAAAACCTGGTTCAGGGAGAGCCGGACGCATCAAGCTTCCCATCAGGAGGCCTCAGAGCCACGTTCGAGGCGCGAGGATACACGGCGTGGGACCCGACAAGCCCCGCATTCGTCAAAGACATTGACGATGCGCCGACACTATGCATTCCAACAGCATTCTGCTCCTACACGGGCGAGGCATTAGACAAGAAAACACCCTTACTCCGCTCGATGGAAGCGCTCTCCAACTCAACACGAAGACTCTTGAAGATAATGGACGGGAAGGTTGCAGACAGAAAAGCGTTCGCAACACTCGGACTAGAACAAGAATACTTCCTAATCGACAAGCAACTCTACCTCGCACGCCCGGACCTGATAATGTGCGGGAGAACACTATTTGGCGCAACACCTGCCAAACACCAGCAGATGGAAGACCACTACTTCGGCTCAATCAAGCCGAGAATTCTGCGCTTCATGCAGGAGGTGGACCAGGAATGCTGGAAGCTCGGAATCCCCGCCAAAACAAGGCACAATGAAGTTGCGCCAGCCCAATTCGAGCTCGCCCCAATGTTTGAGGAGCTAAACCTCGCAATAGACCACAACATGATGCTCATGGAAATACTCAAGGAGGTGGCAGACCGCCACGGCCTGGTATGCCTTTTGCACGAAAAACCGTTCGCAGGCATAAACGGAAGCGGAAAACACAACAACTGGAGCCTTTCCGCACCCGACGGGAAAAACCTTTTAGACCCGGGCGAAACACCCCACGACAACGCGAAATTCCTAACCGTATTATGCGCCGTCATAAAAGCGGTGGACGAGCACGCGGAAATACTTCGAGCATCAGTCGCAACAGCAGGAAACGACCACCGGCTCGGAGCAAACGAGGCGCCGCCAGCAATCATCTCAATATTTTTAGGAGAACAACTCCAGGAAATAATCGACCAGATAGAGGAAGGCGGAGCAAAATCCAGCAAGAGCAAGGGCACGCTAAAACTCGGGGCAACCTCGCTTCCAGACCTCCCCAAAGACACGACCGACCGAAACAGGACGAGTCCGTTCGCGTTCACGGGAAGCAAGTTCGAGTTCCGGGCGCCAGGATCCGCACTATCATGCTCCGGACCAAACATGGTTCTCAACACGATTGTGGCAGAAGCCTTAGACTACATTGCAGACAAGCTCGAAAAAGGAGTGAAAGGCGGAAAAGACAAGAACAAGGCGCTGCAGGAAATACTCCAAGACATCGTGAAAAAACACAAGCGGGTGCTCTTCAACGGCGACAACTACTCCCAAGACTGGGTTAACGAAGCAGCCAAAAGAGGACTCCCAAACATCAAGACGTCCGATGAGGCACTAAAAGCCGTGACCAGCAACAAGACAATCGCAACCTTCGAAAAATACGGGGTGTTAAGCCGAAAAGAACTCGAATCCCGCCACGAAATCCTCATGGAAAACTATATGAAAACAATCGACATCGAAGGAAAAACAGCGCTCGACATGGCCAAGACAATGATACTGCCCGCAGCCACAAGACAACAAAGCAGGCTGGCGAAAACCGTCAAACACCTGGCGGAAATAGACGCGGAAAACCCCTCGCTAACAGGACACAAAAAACAACTCGACAAGATAAGCAGGCTAACCGCAGACCTATACAAAAACATCCAAGAACTCGAAAAAACAGTAGAAGACGGCCAAACACAAACAACCAAAAACTCGATGAACAAGCTAAAACAAACAATAGACACACTCGAAAAAGAAACCAGCGACAAAAACTGGCCACTACCAAAATACAGCGAACTATTATTCATCTACTAAAAGTAGGCGAAAAACCTACCTCTACTTTTCTTCTTACTGTTTGTCTTTGTGGTAAAGTTCCAAAAACACAATCTCGTCTGAATTCTTCCTATACATGTATGACAGTCTAAAAGGCGCAATCCGCACCTCCCTCGTGTCTTTCCTGCTGTAGCGCATAGGCTTTCCAATCTCGGGGGAGGAGATAATATTCTCAATCGTTTCTTAACCCGCTCCTTCAACGACTGGTCCTTGATTTTCCTGACAGTCCTCTCAAAGTTACTGCTGAAGAATACGTTCACCATTTCTCAAGGTCGGCGAGAAAATCCCTTTCGCTCATTTTCCTAAAACCGCCACCCTCATACTCTTCCAACGCCTTCATAGTTCTTTGAGCGAACTCGAAATCCTCTTCAAAATCCCTGCCAACATCCTCAAGAGGCTTGAGGATGAATTCATGATCTCTTTTCAATATGACAAACTTGTCGCCAACATCAAACTCCGAGCGCATATCCTGGGGGATCACGATCTGGCCCTTAGAACTAAGCCTAGTCACATCAACATCAATCATATGATAAGATTAGTCTTACTAGTATAAATAGTTGAGGGTTATGCC
>DSAL01000077.1 GCA_011380095.1 Candidatus Altarchaeales archaeon | reverse complement strand
TTGCAATACTCTTTTTGATTTACGCGGGTCCAACAGTATTTCAGGTTGAAGGACTTAAAGTGTTCGGATTTATGGACGGGTATCCTGCGGGCGAGATTCTGCCAGAAGGCGTGGTTATCAGGGAGGTGAATGGGTTTAAGGTGGATAGTCTCGAGGCATTCAAGAATGTGACGTCCATGATAAGGCCTGGCGATGTCGTGAGCCTGAAAACAGACGGTGGATTGTTTGAGATTAGCGCGGTCGAAAGCCAGGATTCTGACGGGCGCGGTTATCTTGGAGTTTACGTGCACGAGGAGATGAGTTTGCGGTGGGGGGGTCTTAACCAATTCGCCCCAGTTTTTGGAGTGATGCTTCGGCTTTTCTTTTGGATTGCCTTCTTCAACATTAACATCGCGCTCGTGAATCTTCTGCCGATAGTGCCTTTTGACGGCGGACGGATGTTCAAGGAGTTTCTGGGGGTTTTAAGGATTAGTGACGTGAACGTCTTGAGGATTGTTTACGCGAGCGTTATCGCGGGAGTACTGCTTTTGCTCGTCAACATCCTCCCGCTTTTGGGGATGCTGAAAAACCATGTTTTAGGACTATAGTTTTTTTGACATGTAGGCTCCGTCGCGGGCGTAGCCTAATTTCCGGTAGTAGTTTCGGACTCCGATTCCCGATATTACAGTCATCTTGTCTTTGCCGTATTCGTCTTTTGCAATACGCTCTGCTTCCGCCAAAAGTTCTCTCCCGTATCCCCGGTGCTGCCACTCGTATTCCGGCTTTTCGCCTAATTCGAGCATTGGGCCGTAGACGTGTAGTTCCCGCACGAGCGCGGTTGAGCTTGTGATTTCTTTTCTGAATGGTTTTGCGGGTATTCTCAGGCGCAGGAAGCCGATTAGTATGTCTTGTTCAACATCTTCGAATGAGAGGAATACTTCTGTTCCGTCGGAGGCCTCATATGTTTCTTTCAAGAGTTTTATGTTTTCGGCGTCGGGCGTTAATCCTTCCTTCATCTTCTGGCCCACCTCCCGGCATCTGATGCACTTGCAGGATGCTTTTTTCTCCTCCATTTTTTGGTGGACGAGCTGGCCGAGGTTTGAGGATTTGATTCCGGCTTCAACGAGGTTTGATGGTATGTCGCGCATTATCCGCATTGTCCTAACCCATTTCGGCATGATTTTCTTGACTTCGACTATCAAATCGACCGCCTGCCCTGTCGTGAGGGGCTCGAATTCTCCCGCCTTCCAGTATTTGTAGTAATCCGTGCCGTTTAGGATTATGCACGGGTATATCTTGAGCATGTCCGGCTTGAACCGCTCGTCTTCAAAAATCTTTTTGAAGGCTTCCATGTCGAGTTTCGGGTTGTAGCCCATGATTCCCGGCATCATGTGGTATCCTATCTTGAGGGCTGAATCCTTGCATTCTCTTGTCGCATCCACAACATCTTTCACAGTATGGCCCCGGTCGACCATCTCGTAAATCTTGTCGTCGGGGTTTTGCACTCCAATCTCGACGCGGGTTACGCCGAATTCGAGCATGAAGTTTATCTGTTCTTGCCGGCACCAGTCCGGGCGGGGTTCGAATGTTATGCCGACACACCGGTTTTTCGACTCCTCGTTTTCCGCCTGAACGTCTTGACGGTACTTGAATGGTCTGGGGGTCTTGAGATATTTTTTTATGAACTCTTCCTGTCCGACTGTATTTATCTGTTTTTCGTTTTCCCAGAAATCGTTCATCGCCATTAAACAGTTTTTGACAAACCAGTCTTGGTAGTCGAGTGGCTGGGCTGTGAGCGTCCCGCCCATCACAATCAGTTCGACCTTGTCTATCGGGTGTCCAATGTCTTTCAACTGTTTGAGTCTGAATGTGGTCTGAAGGTATGGGTTGAAATCGTATTGGATTGCACGGCGTGTTGCCGGCTCTTTGCCGGTGTAGCTTTGGGGGACGTTGATGTCGGGGCCGCCCGGACAGTATTTGCACCGTCCGTGCGGGCATTTGCTTGGCGCGGTCATCGCGGCCACGACCGCGACGCCTGAGAGGGTTCTTGCCGGCTTTTTCTGGAGGAGGGGGAGAAGCCTTTTGTTTTCTTCGGCTGTTGCTTGGCGCAGGATTTCAGAGTTTTTCGGGAAGGCGGAGAGACCCAGGTCCGCGCAAATATCGCGTTTAGCGTCCTCAAGCTCTTGTCTTGTGGTTATGTCGCCCCCGAGTATTGAGTCTATAAGCTGCCTGTATTTGGCTTTCATGCCCGATTTTATAGGTTTTTTATCGTTTAAAGTGGATTTTATTAGCATGAGCGAAAAGAAGAGCCTAGTTTCAAGGATTTTGGGAAAGTTCAGGAGTCTTGAGAAAAAGTCTAAGAAGAAGTCGTGCGGATGCTGCTGCGGGGATGACAAGGAGTCTGGAGGCTGGTGTTGCGGCTGAAGATTTATTTTTTCAGCCGTTCTTGCGTGCAGATTTCACAGTCTTTTTTCTCGCAGTCGAATTCTCCGTCTTTCGCCCACTTCAGGCCGTATTTTTTCATGTTGTTTATGATTGTGACGGCGTCGGCTCCCTTGTCGGTCAGCGCGTATTCAACGCGGACAGGTGTGGTTTCGGCGATTACCTTCTTGCTGATGAGGTTATGTTCCGCCATTTCTTTCAGTCTTTCCGACAGTACTTTCGGGCTTACTTCCACGAGGAGTTTCCTGAGCTCCATGAAACCGAGCTTTTTCTGGGGGCTATAGTAGATATCCTTGATTATGAGGATGGTCCAGCGTTTGCCCAAAATTTTGAGGGTTTCTTTCACAGGACACAAGATTTCGGGTTTAACCGGTTTTTCATCCAGCATTTTGACGGTAACCTCCAGGATACTGACAACTATAAATAAAATGATAGATATAATGA
>DSAL01000037.1 GCA_011380095.1 Candidatus Altarchaeales archaeon | reverse complement strand
TATATAAATCATTTTCGCATAAACACTACAGCCCATGGCATCAGCCGCGAAAAAGATTCTGGAAGAACACCTCACTCGGGGAACGCTCGGGCAAGGAAAAGAAATTGCGATAAAGATAGACCAGACGCTAACGCAAGACGCGACGGGCACGATGGCGTGCCTGCAGTTCGAGAGCATGAACATTCCGAAAGTCAAAACCGAGTTAAGCGTAAGTTATGTCGACCACAACACGCTCCAAAACGGATTCATGAACGCCGACGACCACAAATACCTGCAGACCGTCGCCGCAAAATACGGGATAAAATTCTCGCGGCCGGGAAACGGAATCTGCCACCAAGTGCATGCGGAACGGTTCGCATTTCCCGGAAAAACGCTCTTGGGCTCAGACTCCCACACCCCGACATCCGGTGGCGTCGGAATGATAGCTATTGGGGCCGGAGGGCTTGACGTCGCCGTCGCAATGGCGGGAGGCCCATTCCACCTCAAGACGCCGAAAATTCTGGGAGTCAAATTAAGCGGGCGGCTTTCACCCGGCGTCTCCGCCAAAGACGTCATCCTCGAAGTGTTGCGACAAATTGACGTGAAGGGCGGGGTCGGAAAGATAATCGAATACTTTGGCGACGGAGTAAAAACACTAAGCGTTCCGGAGCGGGCGACCATCACGAACATGGGCGCGGAAACCGGCGCGACCACGAGCATATTCCCATCAGATGATGTGACAAAAGAGTTTTTGAAAAAACAGGGGCGGGAAAAAGATTATGTCGAAATTCCGGCTGGAACAGACGAAGACTTCGACGAAGTAGTCGAGATAAACCTTTCAAAACTCGAGCCGCTTGTCGCAAAACCACACAGCCCCGGGAAAGTCGCGAAAGTCAAAGACCTGAAAGACTTGAAGGTGGACCAGGTTTGCATAGGCTCCTGCACGAACTCAAGCCTCAAAGACTTGGAGACAGTTGCGGCAATACTCGACGGCAAGGTCGTGAATCAGAACGTCAGCCTCACAATCAGCCCCGGCTCCCGCCAGGTTTTGGAGATGCTCTCCGAATCTGGCGCCCTCAAAAAGCTTTTGAAAGCTGGCGCACGAATACTTGAGTGCGCGTGCGGACCCTGCATTGGGATGGGGCAAAGCCCGCCGTCAAAAGGAGTGAGTGTCAGGACTTTCAACCGGAATTTCGAGGGCCGGAGCGGAACCAAAGACGCGGAAATATATCTTGTGAGCCCGGAGACCGCGGCGGCAACCGCATTGACAGGGAAGCTGACGGATCCGCGCGAGATTGACATTCCGGAAATCAAACTTCCGAAAAGTTTCACAATCGACGATTCCATGATAATCGAGCCGGCCGAAGACGGGAGTAAAGTGGAGGTTGTCAAAGGCCCTAACATCAAGGAAGTGCCGGTTGGAAAAGAACTAGAAGACAAGATCACTGGAATTGTATTGCTAAAAGTCGGCGACAACATCACGACAGACCATATCATGCCGGCGGGCGCGAAAATCCTCCCGCTTCGAAGCAATATTCCGGAAATCTCAAAACACGTTTTCGAACAGGTAGACGAAAACTTCTACAAGCGCGCGATTGAAAACAGTGGAGGCTTCGTCGTTGGCGGGGAAAACTACGGGCAGGGCTCCAGCCGGGAGCACGCGGCGCTCGCCCCAATGCATCTCGGAGTGAAGGCGGTGATTGCGAAAAGTTTCGCCAGAATCCACAAGGCCAACCTCATAAACTTCGGAATCCTCCCCCTGGAATTCTCAGACCCGAAAGACTACGAAAAAATGGGAGTGGGAGATGAAATCGTGATTGACGGCTTGAAAACATCTTTAACTTCAAGTTCAAACGAGATGACAATCAAGGCCCGTGGAAAAGAATTCAAACTAAAACACGATTTTGACTCTCGGCAGAAGCGGGTTCTATTGGACGGCGGACTCCTAAACCACACGAAAAAAACAGCAGTGAAAACGGACGGAAACTGTTTTATGCAATAATTACATACTATTATGGAGCCATGCGTTTGGCGGACGAGTCATGCACGAAAGAGAGGTTGAGAAGGCGAAAGAGCATTTCGGAAAGATTCTCGCAGAACAGGTGGAGCGCGTTGAGGAGATGAAGAAGACTCAAGGCTTCACAGACTATAAGAGCCTCAATCCCATCAGGATTGGAGTCATAGGCGGCGACGGCATCGGGCCGAGCATCACGGAATGCGCGAAAAACGTTTTGGAATTCATGCTCAAAGACGAGGTGGCGTCGGGAAAAATCGAGATTGTGAACATTGATGGTTTGACAATCGAAAACCGTGCGAAGGTAGGAAAAGCAATTCCGGACGACGTTCTGAGTGAAATAAAAAAATGCCACGTCCTGCTGAAAGGCCCGACCACGACGCCGAAAAAAGGCGACTCCTGGCCGAACATCGAGAGCGCGAATGTTGCGATGCGGCGGGAGCTCGACCTGTTCGCGAACGTCCGCCCCGTGAAAGTGCCGGCCGAGGGGATCGACTGGATATTTTTTAGGGAAAACACGGAGGGCGCATACATTCTCGGAAGCAAAGGCGTGAACGCAACAGAAGATATCGCCGTGGATTTCACTGTCGCAACAACCCAGGGGTCGGAGCGGATAATCAGGATGGCGTTCGACTACGCAGCGAAAAACAGTATCAACAAGGTTTCGGTCGTCACAAAGGCGAACGTCATAAAGGCGACTGACGGAAAATTCCTTCAAATCGCGGAAAAGATTTCAAAAGACTACCCACAAGTCGAGTGGGACGACTGGTTCATCGACATCATGACCGCCAAACTCGTCGACAAGAAGAGGCGGACGCAGTTCAAGGTAATGGTCATGCCGAACCTTTATGGAGACATCCTGACTGACGAGGCCGCGGAATTCCAGGGG
>DSAL01000107.1 GCA_011380095.1 Candidatus Altarchaeales archaeon | reverse complement strand
CTCTACAATCAACGCGCTACTACAAGGCGTCTACGACGGTGGGAAAACGTTCGGCATGCTGAGAGAGCACGGGGACTTCGGGCTCGGAACCTTCAACACCCTCGACGGCGAGATGGTGGCGGTCGACGGAGAATTCTATCAAGTCCCCTACGACGGCAGGGCGGTTTTGGCTGATGATTCAATGAAGACGCCCTTTGCGGCAGTCACATTCTTCGAACCGGACGTCTCCCACAATATTTCTGGAATGAATCTCACAGCACTTCAAGCCTACATTGACGAGAACACTCCGAGCGAAAACATATTCTACGCGATACTCGTGAACGGGACCTTCAGCTACGCAAAAACGAGAAGCGTCCCGGCGCAGGAAAAACCATATCCTCTGCTCGCGGACGCGGTGAAAAACCAAAGCGTCTTTGAATTCCACAATGTGACCGGGATTCTAGTCGGATTCAAGAGCCCGAAATACGTTGACGGCGGAATCAACGTGGCAGGATACCACCTCCACTTTCTCACAACCGACCGGACTGCGGGCGGGCACCTGCTCGATGTTGAGGCGGAAGAAGCAGTCCTCCAAATAGACTACACTGACGGGTTCATGATGGAGCTGCCGGACACGAAAGAATTCCTCGACATAGACTTGAGCGGAAAGAAAGAGGAAGAATTGAAGGCTGTTGAAGGCCGGTAAAAAACATTATTCCAAGTTCGGGCGTTCAACACGGCTCTTTTATTTTCACTAATCAAATATCTTTCAAACGGTTTAATGATGGACGAGGAAGGATTCTCCGAATGGTATCACAGGATGCTCGACGAAAACCAGGTGGTCGACATAAGATTCCCCGTCAAAGGCATGCCGGTATACCGTGGGGCGGGCGTCAAGATTATCAAATACATGCGCGATTACCTAGAAAACCTACTTGAAGAAGACGGGCACGAGCCCACATACTTCCCCGTCGTGATTCCCGAAGACCTTCTCGCCGCGGAAGCGGAACACATCGCGGGATTCGAGGACGAAGTCTACTGGGTCACACACTCCGGCATAACCCCTCTTGAGCGCAGGATGGCATTGCGTCCGACAAGCGAAACCTGCATGTACCCCATGTTCGCCCTGTGGACGAGAACACACACAGACCTTCCAATCAAGATACACCAGAGCGTGTGCGTCTACCGTTATGAAACCAAGCACACCCGCCCGCTGATTCGAAGCCGTGAGATAATGTGGAATGAAGGCCACACCGCGTTCGCGACACGCGAAGAGGCGCTCGAGAACATCGAAACCATCAAAAAGATTTACACTAAACTCATGACGGAACTCCTATGCCTTCCGATTGAAATCAACCAGCGTCCAGACTGGGACAAGTTTCCCGGAGCGGAATACACGATAGCGTTCGAAACACTAATGCCCGACGGCAAGACCCTCCAGATAGGGACAATCCACAACCTGGGACAGCACTTCAGCAAAGTCTTCAACATCCAGTATGAGGACGCGAATGGTGAGAAAAAGCTCGCCTGGCAGACCTCATACGGTCCTGGATTCGGAAGGCTTCTGGCCGCAACCATCTCAGTCCACGGGGACGAGAAGGGGATGAGGCTTCCGCCCGCGGTCGCGCCAACACAGACAGTAATCGTGCCAATCGTATTCAAAGAAACGGACCGCGAGAACGTCATGAGCTTCATCGGCAAAGTCGAGGAGATATTGAAGTCCCAGCGCATCCGCTACACGATTGATGCGGGAGACGAACGTCCGGGCGCGAAATACTACAAGTGGGAGCAGAGGGGAGTACCGCTCAGAATCGAGGTGGGGCCGAAGGATGTCGAGAAAAAACACGTCATGCTCGTCCGACGCGACACTGGCGAAAAAACGACGGCAACACTCGAAAACCTTGATGTGGGAAAAATGCTCTCAGACATTCAAAAGAATATGCGCGAGCAGGCCAAGAAAAAATTCGAGGAAAGAACTTATACTGCAAAAGACGAGAAAAACTTGGACAAACACTTGGGCGAAGGCATAGTCGCAACAGGATGGTGCATGGAAGACCAATGCGCCAAGCCGATAGAGAGCAAAGGCACAATCCTCTCAATCAACCGCGACAAAAAAGCGAAGTGCGTGATATGCGGGGCCGAAGGAGTCGAAATCAAGGTCGCAAAGACTTATTAACTCATAGAGAATATACTTTGTGTTAAAATGCCGTCATTGAAGAAGAAAGGTTCGGAAGGGCCGGCCGGTGGTGCGGGCCTCATCAGGTATTTCGACGTCGACGAGGGCGGATACAAGATTAACCCGAAAGCGTTGATAGGTCTTGTGATAGCTGTTATAGTTCTTGAAATACTCTCAAAAATCATATTGGAATAAACTGCAGTACAAAAAAATTCTTTTTTTTGTGGCGGACACGCCCGGTGGTGGAACGCTAAAACAAATACTGGCTATACCCAAACATGCCTCTCGCTCCCGCAAGTTCCACAAGCATCTGCAACACAAACACCCGAAAGTGTTTGATGCATCTAAGAGTGGGCTGCTCCCGTCAGGGCCTGACCCGGTGTCGAAGACGGCAGATCCAGTGGGGCAGGAGGTCGGCAAGACACGCCTGGACCAATACTTGAAATAGGCGCCCGCCCACCAGGCTTCAACCCCCCCATAAGGACGAGTTTGGGGTTATAGGCTACGCCCAACAGCCCGGTCTAAGACCGCCAACAAAATATAGCACACGAATAGTTATTAAATGGTTTAATCTTCACCCGTTTTTCCCGGGATGCAGGATTCCCCGAGGCGTCTCGTGTGAACAGGTTTTTTGGAATGCAGTTTTCAACAACATTGAAGGCGGCAGCCTCAAACTCTTAACGGACATGATAAAACTAAGGCAATCCTCTTCATATGGATAACATATGGAT
>DSAL01000061.1 GCA_011380095.1 Candidatus Altarchaeales archaeon | reverse complement strand
TTTTTCACGCCCCCCACATTCGGATCCTCCAAAATCCTGTCCAAGTCAAAATAGAATCCGACGAATCCGGCGGTCAAAAGAATGAGGCACAGGACAAACAATACGGCAATCCTCCCGAACAGGAATTTCGGGTTCATGAAGCTCGAATCCTCGATGCCGTCAATCTCCCCACGGACTTCGCGTATCAGGCTGTCGGCGATGGGATTGCCCTCGTCAGCCTCGTACGCGGTCTCCAGACGCTCGTCCAAACTCTCGTAAGACCTTTCAATAAGGTCTATCAGATTCCACTTTCGGAACTCGTAGACTGACGCGGACAACGCCAATACGATGAACGGTATTAGGACGTAGGCGAGGCTTAGGCCTGTTATCCTCACGAGAATGATTGAAACTACAAACGCTATGAGAAAATCAAACATCAGCTGGTAGAAGTGGATGCTCAAGTGCGACGCCCTCACCTCCATCAGCGACTTCCTAATGCTCTTGGACATTCAAACCACCCGTTAATCCTGCAAAATGTTTTTCGCGTTGGAAAGCAGAGTCTTGGCATTGGCGACTTCCAATGCGATATTGTTTTTCTCCGCCCTCGCGGAATTAATCTCCGCCTTAATCGTGGAATTCCCGCCGGCAAGCTCGTCAAGGTCTTTCAAATCCCGCTCCAGCCTGACGAGCAGGTCGGAAATCTCGTTCAAAACGACCGTCGTCTCGCTAATCTTGAGGACAGCCGAACTCATGTCGGACTCCAAGTTCACGATACGCATGCTCTTTATCCGAAGCTCGGCCGAACAAACATCCGCCTCGTCCCGCACGTCGCCATACATTCCCTTCCACCGGTCCCTCTCGCTCGTCATACCCGACAAGTCGTTTTCCAGACGGCTTCTCTCCGCCGACAAATTCTCATAGTGTGTTCCGAGCGTCGACTCCCTCCTCCTCGACAGGTTAAGCTCGTTCAAATACTCTTCAAGCAAAGCCTCCTTCTGGGCCAATAAAGCCTCCTTCTCCTGAACCTCGTTCAACGTGGAGCTTAAGGCGCTGCTCATGTTCCTGACATTGCCCACAGACTCGTCATACTTTTCGCTCATCAAGTCGAAGCTCATGTTATAGTAGACCACAATCAGTATCATGCCGAGGCAGGCCATGAACAGCAGTCCCAAGAGAAGCTGGTTGACGTCATGCTTCATAACAGTAAAACTATTACTCGCCAGGGAATTAAAGGACGAGTTTTTACCACGGCCGAGGCCGAAAAAAAGCCCGAAAAAAATCCGAAACAAACAGAATGCTTTTTATCCCCTTATTTCTCAATAATTTTAATATAATCCCTTTTGGTGTGTGCATGAACTTTAATCGTGGAATACTGGTTTTAGCCGTATTAGCGTTAGCCAGCATGCAGGCCGGCGCAGACCTGGTGTTCTCAAGCAGCGAGAAAGTCAACATCATAAGCGGAATCGGCGGATTCAACGTCACCCAAGACATAGTCTACGGACGCTCCGCAGTATTCTCTGGCTCCGGCGAATTCGAGTCGATAGATGTTTCCGGCGGATTCTCCGGCGGGGGGATATCAATGGCTGAAGGCGAACTCTGGGTTTACGGAAACCTGTATCTACTCGGAGACCTTACTGCAGTCGACATAATATACCTCCAAGTCAACGGAACCATGTATCCTACACTCACAAACATGTTTGACCTTGGAAACGAAACCTTCTTATGGAGGGACCTCTACCTGTCGGGCGCATTAAAAAGCGACAACAACGAGATAGTGGTCGACGGAAACCTCTCGGTGCTCGGCGACGGAGCATTCACGGGCGCATTATACGTGGACGGCGTCTCGTTCAACAAGACTGACATTGAAAACTGGAATACCGCATACGGCTGGGGCCGGCCCGACCTGCATACTGTCTTGGGGCACGGGATGAACTCGACAAGACCAATCATCGCCGACTCAGACGGAAACGAAGACTCTATAATCGGGATAATGAACATAAACTCGCAAACCGGCATGGTCACAGTAGACGGAAGCATCAACATGACTTCAGGAAACAAGCTTTACGTCCCGGAAATATGCTTGAGCGGAGACTGCCAGACTTCCTGGCCGACGGGAGGCGGAGGCGGCTACACGCCCCTATGGTACAGTACGAGCGGGGCGATAACATCAAACGCGAGCATAGACTACGGCAACGTGACGATTAGCGGAGACCTCAACATCATGGGGACGATGCGCGGGGGAAGCCCCGTGAAAGTCGCGGGAGGCATGAACATAACGACGGGAGACGTCCACATAGTCGGCGGAAGCCTTGGTGTCGGAACATTGAGCCCTGAAAGAAGACTCCATGTTGAAGGAGGCGCGAGAATAACCGGGAGCGTTTTTTACGGCGGAAACCTGACTGGACAGGGCGCGGACTTCGCGGAAATGTTCGCATACGACGGGGAAATCTCGGCGGGAGACCTCGTGTGTATTAGAAGTGACATGAAGGTTGAACGGTGCTCTCAACGAGGCCAGACCTCTATTGTTGGAGTCGCATCCAACACGCCGACGATAATCGGCAACGCCGGCAAAATAAAGGACGGGGTGCCGGTCGCAATCATCGGGCTTGTCGACGTGAAGGTGGTCGGCTTCGTCAACCAATTCGACCTTCTAACCTCAAGCGCGGAGCCGGGATACGCGGAAAAAGCCTACCCCCAAGATTACGGCGCGATAGTCGGCAAGGCGTTGGAGCCGTGCTACAGCGGAGAATGCAAGGTCAAAATGCTTGTAGGACTCCAATAAAAAGATTTATAACGCGAAGCCACGACCGAAGATATAACATACAATCATACTCATATTCACATGATTTCAAAGAAAAATCCAGATTCATTTTTAAAGGAATTACAGTAAATATTTAACGTGGGTTTGGTG
>DSAL01000025.1 GCA_011380095.1 Candidatus Altarchaeales archaeon | reverse complement strand
GTTTTTTTGCCGGGAAAAGCCTGCCAGACTTGTTTTCAACGGCATTTTATCGTTTTTAGGATAACCAGTGTTTGGCCTGTCTTTGATTTTGGATTACGGCATTTTCCTTTTTTCCTCGTCGACTTCTTCGAAGAAGGTAAGGTCTCGTTCTGCTGAATCCAATTCTTCTATGAGAACACTACTGCATTGAGTTCCGTTTCGGCGATGCCTCTCACGCATATCCTGAAGACTTTTTAACCTCGGACCCGCCCTCCGGTTAAAGTTGTCCCTGATTTTGCCAAGAGCATATGATATCTGTCTCCCGTATTCTTCGTCGACGTCAAGCAGTCGCCCCGCCCTTTTTTCAAGCGTCGATTCAAAAGACGCCCATGCAAGCTCGGGATGGGGCCAACCACGGATTTCTTGGAATATTGGCTCTAACTGCCACTCTAGGAGCATACTCCTGTTTTTGTGGTCAAGATGCGAGGGTTCGCCATAGTCAATATAGACCGGCTTTAGAGAATCTCCAACCCGCCGTATCTGGAAATGGCCGCGCTCGAATCCGTCGAACGAGTGTATTGCCTTTCCAGACGCCTTGTGCCGGTAAAGGCTGAACATGCGGTATATCCCTTGCCCTGTTTCTCTTGCAAGTTTGACTATTTCCACGGGCCCGAGTCCGTCTGGGGAAATCGACTGTATGTATTCTTCAAGAAGAAATTCCCTCCCGTCCTTATCATCCCTGTAGCTCCAGACTATCTTGGGGCCTAACCCTTCTTCCGACGCTGTCAGCGACGCATCGCGCTCGGAAATGCCGTGGGTCGGCTTGAACCGGTAGACTGCCAGTATCCTGCGTTCCGGCTCAGGACCGTGCACCAGTATGTGTTTAGCCCAGGGCCTAAGCCAGCTGACTTCTCCTTCAGCCTCTGTAAAAGAGATTTTGCTTGCCATCAAGCCGTCTATTTCGTCTTTCACGCCTGAACATATAGCCTTGGCTGTGTTGTCTTCAATCCCGGCTTCTGCAAGTTGTTTGGAGAGCAAGCCGCCAACATCCTTGAAGGAGAGTATTTTTCCTCCCCCAATACCTGAACTCAAGCCTTGCGCTATCTTTTCCCTCCTTTTTTTCGGCAATCCGGTTTTTTTCATCTGAGAGTCCGTGATTTCGAGGAATTTGGAGTGCGGGATTTCCAGGTAATCCTGGATTTTAACCCGGTGTATTAAATCTTCAATCAAAGCTCCCGCGACTTCCGGAGCCAGTATCTCCGACCTTACAAGATCCCATTTGAGGGATCTTTTGACCACGTGGAGGATTCCCCCCTCCCGTTTTATCGCTTCGCCTATCTCCTTCGTCGTTGAATGGCTTAACGGCATTTTTGCCGCCGACTCTTTGAAAACGCTCTTCCATCTTCTCGCCGAATCCTCGCCTATTGGAACCCCGTTTATCTGGTAGTTCGGATTTGTCAGATTCTCCTTGACTTTGCGGATGCTTTCGCCAAAAATAGAGGTTAATTTGTCGTCCCCCACAATATCTTTGTCCGTAAGCGTCGCAGAGTAGGAAGCCCATGCGACGGAGTCCACCAGCCTAAGTAGTTCCCCCCGGATTATAAATGCGTCGCCGTGAACCGCTGTTGTAATCAAATCCCTGAATTTTTTGGGGCGTACTGCGGAAATATCCGCTGAGTCGCTCCAGTCCAGACGTTGTGTTACAAGATTTTTGCCAATCCCTGAGACAATGATCCGGGCGGCTGGATTTTGAGTCTGGTAGAGGAATCTGCGGTCTTTGCACATTGCTATCAAGTCCAATGCCATCTGCCTTCCGAACGCGGACGCTTCGGCTTCCGTGAAGACATGCCCGCAGCTTCTCAAGTCGCTTCCCCCCACCTTTGCGTCATCCTCGATTATGTAATCGCCAGCAAGCAAGGCCCGCGGTCCGAGAGTCTTCTTAACACCCCCGTATTCTACAAGACGCCCTCCAGCGTATGTTGAAGCATTGGGCTCAAGCTGATTGTTCGGCGCTTTGACAAGCAGTGTTGACTTTAAATTCCCTCCAGACCGGCCTACTACGAGTATCCTGTCTACAGTTCTTTTTGACCCTGTTGGCGTGGGGAGATGTTGGACCACAATATCGTCTTCTTTTGGGTTGAATACGCCTTTAAGAATTTGCCTCATCGATTTCACCCCATCCGGGCCGAGATACTCGAAGAATGACGGTTTGACTTTGACTTCATAGTGTTCTGTCTTTGGCAGTTTCTTCCCCGAACACTTAACTCCCGGAAGCCGTTCCGACATAGCCTGGCTTTCCGCGCGAACGATTGAAGAGGCTTCATCCACCAGTTCGGGAAGGATTTCCGACGCCGAGATTATCGAGGAGTCGTTTAGGCCGGCTGACTTGAGGAGAATCCACCCTATTCCAGGACCGTGTTTAACGTCCATGAAGCCTTTGAGATGTTTAAATGATGATATGTTGATGGAGAGGAAGAGCGAGTCTGAATGACCGTATACCCTGTCATCATTTTCAAGAGATCGGTTCAGGTGTTCCATTAAACCAGCGGCGTCAACGTTTTTGACGCTGAAGCGCACATAATCCATCATCGCTTTTTTGACGTAGTCGCTGGATGTTGCCGGTTTTTGGATTCCGCCCCCGGCATTTTTTGATGCGGGCATTACAGTATATTGGGCATAACAAGGATTAATACTTCAAAGAATGTTTAGTTCTCCAGATATTTGCGTATTGATTCCGCCGCCCGCCTGCCCCCATATATCGCCCAGACTACAAGTGATTGTCCTCTCGCGCAGTCTCCTGCCGTGAAAACGCCTTTGACGCTCGTCATCTTGGATTCATCTTGGAGTATGTTTCCGCGGTCTGTGAGCTTTAAGCCGAGTTCCCTGACCATCCCCTCCGGTTCAGGATGTAGAAAGCC
>DSAL01000112.1 GCA_011380095.1 Candidatus Altarchaeales archaeon | reverse complement strand
GGGGAGGACAGTATTCTTCTTTGCGGGTGCCAGAATATTCCGGAGGGCGCGAGTGTTTTGGATGTTGGGACGGGATGCGGGATACAGGCCATTGTGGCTTCGCAAAGGGCCGAGCGTGTTTTGGGAGTGGACGTTAATCCGGACGCTGTTTTGTTGGCTGGGGAGAATGCCGGGTTGAACGGTGTTTTGAATGTCGAGTTTTTGGTGAGCGACTTGTTTGAGAATGTCTGCGGCATTTTTGATGTAGTATTGTTTAACACCCCGTATCTTTTGGAGGATGCCTGTGGTGTTGAGTCTACTGCTTGGGCGGGCGGCGCGGAGCGTGAGGTAGTGTCAAGGTTTTTGGATGACGCCAAAAATCATTTAGAAGAAGACGGGTTCATGGTACTGGTAACTTCTGATGCGTGCGGGAGCGAGTGTTTAGAAAAAATGTTTTCAGGCGGGGGATATGAGTTTGAGTTGGCTGGTTCGGAAAAAGTTTTTTTCGAGGACTTGTTGTGCTACAGGCTTTGGGTTAGAAAAAGTAAAAAGAAGGTGGAACCCCCGTGAGGGGGGTGTTGTCTTGGAATATTTTTTTATTTTTTCTTTGACTTTTTCACGGCCTTCTTCGAAGCCTTCTTTTTCACGGCCTTCTTCGAAGCCTTCTTTTTCACGGCCTTCTTCGAAGCCTTCTTTTTCACGGCCTTCTTCGGGACCGGCTTTTTCGCATTAGTTTTCGCGCCCACGACGGACGCTTGGACTGCCGTCGTTTTCGACTGCTTCTTTTTAGCCGGCTTTTTAGGCTTGGCCGCGGACTTTTTCATTGAGCCGCCCCCGCATTTAGCTTCAAGCACGTTAGCCTCGTTTTTCCCGCCCAAAGTATCTTCGATTGCAGCAGGCTCTGTCAGACAGGATGGAGTGTTTGCCAAAGGCTCGCTCACATCGCATGAGGGTTCTATCGCAAGGTCTTCGAGAGTGAGTTCTTCAACCCTCGGAGGTTCAGCCAAGAAGAGATCTTCAATGTCGCCGGACTCGTTGAAGTCTACCGTCTTAACGTCGACTTCCCCGTCGATTGCGAATATGGGTATGGTTTTGACCACGCTTGAGCCCATGTTCTTCCTGTTTTTCCCGCAAGGCGATTCAACGTAAAGATAGTCTGCGAGCTTGAATCCTGGATCGTGGTCGAGGTGGAATATGAGTTCGATGCTTGAGCTTGACGGTATTTCTATCGGATCATTGCATTCTGACACGAGCTCGTACATGGTTCTTGAAGCGTCTCTTGCCGCCGGCAGGAAAGGGATTCTTGAGCCGGAATCGGTTTGAACGCATCCTTCGGACTGGACTATTTTCCTCAGGAGGGGTTTGGTGAATAACCCCCTCTTCCCCAGGTTTGAGACGGTCAGCCTCAGCCGCCTGGTGTCGCGTTCAAAGACTGCGTCGTTGAACTCGAGTACGGGCTTCGTCTTTTTCAGTTTCCATGCGAGAACAGATGCTGTTCCTAAACCAACACCTACCAGTATAGGGGTATATTCTATTTCCATTTTTCCACACTTTTTTTGCCAACTCCCACGCCCTTATTAGAGTTATCTCTATTATTAATCTTAATGCTTTAAAAAGATGCTGCAGTAAAATCAGGATTATTAAAAAAATTGGGAGTATTAAAAAAAATTGAGATGAGTGTCGAGAAAATATTCAAGGGTTTTGACCTTGAGGGTTTGAAGGCTCCAGCCCAGAGGAGGGGCAGCAGGAAGATTTCCGAGAGGGTGTTTGACGAGTCCACGATTAAGGCCATTCTGAAGCTTAAGAAGAAGGGCGCTTTTGACACGGTCGAACAGATTGTTTCGCAAGGCAAGGAGGCTAACGTCTACTATGGAACACTGGGTGGCGAGGGCGTCGCCTTGAAGATTTATTGTTATGAGACGAGCGACTTCAAGAACATGGGGAAGTATGTGCGCGGCGACCCGCGTTTTCCGGACTGGAGGAGCAGGAGGCAGTTGATTACATTGTGGGCTCAGAAGGAGTACAAGAATTTGATGCGGGTTCAGGAGAAGGTTGCGTGTCCCGTCCCGATTGGTTTTTTGGGTAATGTTTTAGTCATGAGCTTTGTTGGGAGTGATGGAATTCCCGCTCCGACCTTGAATGAGGTCCCGATTGTCGAGCATCCCCGAAAGTATTTCAAGGCCGTGGTCGGCTACATGCAGGAAATGTATTCGCTGAGGCTCGTGCACGGAGACTTGAGTGAATACAATATCATGGATGTTGGAAGTCCCGTTTTGATTGATTTTAGCGCGGGAGTTTTGCTCGACCATCCTGAGGCGTTCAACTTCCTGCAAAGGGATGTTAATAATGTCGTCCGCTACTTCCAAAAGCAGGGTGTCGAATGCGATGCGGGAGATGTCCTCAAGCAGGTGGTGGGGGAGTGAAGGATTCTTTCACCTGCACGGGACATGAGAATGTTTCGGGCATGCACGCCAAAACATTCATGTTCACGACTGAGGATTACGTGACGCCCACAGGAGACTGCATTGTGGGAGTGAATTGCTCTAAAAAAATCAGTGATTTGAAACCCGAGATTTTGGGAAAACTCAAGGACGCTGAAACAAGGATAAGAATCACGTTCGAATCAGACGGCGTGAAGGACGTCGCCTATGCATACGGCAGTCCGAAACTGACTTTCACCCACAAGTCCGACATGGTGGTTAGGAAGAGCGGTTTCGCGTGCCCAAGAACTCTCGCAGTCCACGCCGACAAGGCGGCGTCCGGGCTTGACAGAAGAATTATGGAGAAGTTGAGGGAGGGTGGAGATTTGAAGGTCACGATAGAAGTCGTCTAACTTTTCTCGGTCAAATGGTTTTCAAGGATTTTGAGAAGTTGCCGTGTTTCCGGAATGAATGTCTCCGTTTTTATTTTTTCTTTCATCTCGCCGATTGTCATGAATTCGCCG
>DSAL01000109.1 GCA_011380095.1 Candidatus Altarchaeales archaeon | reverse complement strand
GTCCTGCCGATAATGTTGTATTACATTATAATAGTAATGGGCTCCAACCGCAGGGACGGCCGGCGGGACGGCGGGGCGAACATCCTGCTTTTGATAATCGGAGCCCAGATTGCGAGTTTTATGGGACGTCTTCTCGTCATGTGGCTTTCACGCCAGCGGGAGTATTACGCCGACGCGTTCAGCGCCTACGCCACTTCGAATCCTAAAAATTTGATGAGCGGGCTCGCCAAAATCTCTTATGGAATGCCATTGAGGAGGACTGACGTGAACCCGGCCCTCAGCGCATTCTACATCTCTGACCCGTCTCCTTCGGAAAAACAGGCGATGGTCGAGATAGTGAACGCCATAAGTTCAGGCGACGAGAATCATCTGCGCGATGCGATAAAGAAGGAGAAAATGCACGGGAAACTGGAATTGTTCATGACCCACCCCCTAACCGCGAAAAGGCTTGACTCTCTCAACAGGATTAGAAAGGAAATGGGCGGGTAAAGACCCCAATCATTCTTTTATCAGAGTGAACGGTTTTCCTGATTTTCCGGAAGACCTTATCCTCGGCTTTTTCTGCCTCTTGCCCCCCCTTGGCGCTGGCGGTATCAAACCTTTCTCCTCAACCTTCGCGCCCTTGAATCTCGGGTTTATCAGGACCTCGAATTTCGTGAATTTTTTTGAACCCTCCTTGTGGTAGCGGCAACGGTAGTATGGCATGAATATCACCCCGAGCGGCTCGACCTTCGCCTGGAATACCGTCTTCAAAAGCTTTGCCACATCCATGCTTGAATGGTTTATCGCGTCAACCGGAATGTGCGGGTCTCTTCCTTCTACGGTCTCAAGATACTGGATTATGTTGTATTCTCCGCCAAGCGTGTCGGGAAGGTTGACGTGCGCCTTTATTTTTTTGGCTGGAGGCTCCTCTTTTTCATCCTTGGTTGAAGACCCTTCCCCCATCGTCGCAATGCCAGTCGTTATCTCGTCGACCAGCATCATGACAGTGTCTAAAATACCGTCTATCATGGACTCCATGTACCCAACCCAGTCTTTCGGCCCATCGTCGCCTTCAGTAACCTGGATTACCTTCCTGTTTTTCAGTATGTTCAAGTCTATACTCTCCTTGCCGACGGCTTCAAGGGGCAGGTCGCCGTGGTCTAGAAGATTGAACAATAGTTTCTGCGGCTCTTCGGACAGTTCAGTGATGGTCCGAAGTATCGGAGTGTTTTCGAAAGTGTATTCAACCGTGTTTTTCTTCCTCTTGGCGAGAGTGTAGTATAGGTCGAGGTCGTGGAGATTTATGAAGACATTCTCGATTTTTTCGACGTGACGCAAGTGCTCTTCCGAAGTCCAGACGTCCTTCGTCTTGGTGAGCTTGAACACGCCAACCGGCGCGAACCTTTTTGTTATCAACACTGGTTTTTCAAGCTTTTTTCCGGTGAATGTTTTGGACGCTCTCGCCCTGAAGTAGGCTTCCACCAGGGATTTTGTCTTTCCGCTCAAAAAAGACTGGTCTTTGCCCTCGAAATGTTTTTCGCCGAAGCCCATGGACTGGAGCGCGCTCATCAGTTCCGCGTCCTTCGTCAAGCCCCTGGACTCGACGCTTTCCATTATCTTGTACTTGTCTATCAAGCTTATGGGCTTGACTTTGGCGAAATCCTGGGCTTCAGCCGAAAACTGGCTGGTCGTGATGTAGGCGCACCGGACTGCTTCACGCTCGAGCATTTTTTCGTAAAGGTCTTTCACATCCTCATCGGTTACCGGGCGAGTGTATGGGGATGCCCTGATGAGTGAGATTACGCTGCCTCCGACTGGATTGGTCGTCTGGCAGATGAAATCGATGCTTGCGTCCTGCAGTTTTTCAGCCCCTACAACGTCAAAGTCTAGTCTTTGCAGGAAGAGTTTGACGGCCTTTTCAAGGCCTGTTGAATTCACGCCCGCCGGGATGGTGTCATAATCCATTGTTTTTGAAAATTCATTTGAATCGGGGGGTATATACTCTTGCAAACTCTATTCCCCCGTTGCCCGTGAAATACTTGCACTGGTAGTATGGAAGGTAGATTGTTTCGATGAATACTGTCGTGCAGTTGAATAGGGCTGAAAGCATCTGCGACAATTCCTTTATCCGGTACCGTATTTCCTCGACGACAGCGTCTGTTTCAACATTTTCAGACGACATTATCCGTTCTCCAATCCTCATTCGCTCACCGTCTATTTTCGGAAGGCTTATGTGGGATATGAACCCCATCCCGTCGTCCCGGACTCTTGCAAGTCCGGCGTCGATTATGGGGGCCATGAGATTTGGGAGGTTTTGCTTTAGGAATGTGAACTCCTGCGGGCTCAGTTTTTTCTCGCTCAGTTCTCCGTGCTCTATGAGGGGGGATATCAGGTTTATTGCGCCGGGAGGGAGGTCCATTATCTTGCGTATCAGGTTGTTTGAGCGAAGCTCCGGCTTTGCCCCGACAATGCTTTTGCCAAGATACAGTATTTCCGCGGAATTCAAGTCGACGTAGATAGTGTTCGACCATTCCCTGCCCCGAACTCCGGGCGGCAGGCTGGATGAGTCTATTTTACGGGAAAGCCGAAACACCCCTAAGGGAGTGTAACCCTCCCAGACTTCGCCCAGTTCTCTCGTGCTCCAAACGCCAAACCAACGCCCCTTCTTGTCGAAGTATTTTCTGGCTTCATCCTGCGTCTTGTCCTGGAGGAAAATTTTCTCCAAAATCTTGTGGCCCGCACCCTCCGGGTCTTGCGAGTCTCCAATCAGTTTGACGCCTTCAGAAGAGAGGTAGTCCGAGATTTCGCCCGGAATTTTTTTGACGGGTATCACAGATTTAGTGAACCCATCATCAGAAGTCTTGAAAGACTCGCCAATAACATCCATTGTTAAAGTTTTTTGGGATGCGAGGATTCTGTGGGGCTCGTCGAATCCGGCCTTGCGGTATCGGGCGTTCACGAGAACCGTCTTTTCCCCGGGAGCCGTGACAGAATCGATGATATAGCCTCGTTCAACAAGATACTCCAACACTAGTTCCCGGAATACGTCGCTCCCAGCCTGTTCCAACTCTTTTACCGAATGCATGAAGACACCAACATTATATAAG
>DSAL01000114.1 GCA_011380095.1 Candidatus Altarchaeales archaeon | reverse complement strand
CATCCGTTTACGCCAAAGACTCCCCGAAATGCGATCCGAAACTCTTTGAAATCGGAGTTCCAGTGCTCGGCATATGCTATGGCCACCAGTTGATAGCCCACGCGCTCGGCGGCGAAGTCAGGGAGGGCGGCGCCGGCGAATACGGGACGACAAAACTCGAGGTTTCGAACTCAAGCGGGATTTTGAAGGGCATGTCCGGCGCGGAAGACGTTTGGATGAACCACCGGGATGTCGTGGAAAAACCGCCCGCCGGATTTAGGATTTCAGCGTCAACCGACAAGACCAAAGCAGCAGTCTTCGAAAACCCGGCGAGAAAAATTTACGGAGTCCAATTCCATCCTGAAGTCACACACACTGTAAACGGAATGAAGATACTCGAAAACTTCGTGAAGATGACTGGCGCAAAACGAGAGTGGACTGCGAAAAACTTCCTTGAACAATCAATCGAGGAAGCCAGGGACGTGATAGGGGGCAGGAAGGCGGTCATCGGCCTGTCGGGCGGAGTCGACTCTTCAGCCGCCGCAGTAATAGTTTCTGATGCAGTCGGCAAAAACCTGACTGCCGTATACGTCGACACCGGCCTCATGAGGAAGGGCGAGACCGAGGAGATACGCCAGGTGTTTTCTAAATTCGACCTGGATTTGAGGATAATCGATGCTGGCGAACGCTTCTTCAAGGCTTTGAAGGGAGTCAAAGATCCGGAGCAAAAAAGGAAGATTATAGGGAAACTCTTCATCGACATATTCGACGAGAACGCGAAGGAGGTTGGCGCCGAAGTACTTGTGCAGGGCACAATCTACTCGGACAGGATTGAGTCTGGCATAACAAAGCATTCCTCAAACATAAAATCCCACCACAATGTGGGGGGGTTGCCGAAGAAGATGAAGCTTGAAGTTTATGAACCGTTGCGCGAAATCTACAAGGACGAGGTGAGGGAGGTCGCAAGGGAAGCCGGGCTTCCGAAGGAGATAACCGAGCGTGAAGTTTTCCCCGGTCCGGGGCTTGCCATCAGGATGCTTGGAGAAGTCACGCCAGAAAAGGCGGAGATTGTGAGGGAAACCTCCGCGATTGTGACGGAAGAATTGAAGGCCGCCGGACTCTACGACAAAATCTGGATGGGCTTCACAGTCCTGTTGCCCGTGAAATCGGTCGGAGTCCAAGGCGATGAGCGAAGCTACAAGTACCCCCTTGTAGTCCGCATTATCGAGAGCAAGGACGCGATGACAGCCAACTTCAGCAAAATCCCATTTGAAGTATTGGAGAAAATCTCCTCCCGCATAACAAACGAGGTGCGAGAGGTAAACCGCGTAGTCTACGACATAACAAACAAGCCGCCCGCCACAATGGAATGGGAGTAGAAAACCCGGTTCAGATTGGAATGGATTATATTTATTTCTGTAAAACGGTGTTTATTCTATGACTGTTGTTTCTTTTGACGATTTCATCAGAAAGCTCGGCAAAGATGTTCCAAGGCGGGTGTGGGACGCCAACCGGGGTGTTGAGACCGCGCCGGAAAAGATTATTGTTACTGAAGCCAGGCTTCCGGAGCCTAAAGCCCTCATGGAGTTTGTGAGGGAAAAGCCGGCCATCACGGCACCAAAACTTGATTCCTCCAAGGACCTTGAAGTTAGGGAGGAGGGCGTCGCCGACTTGAAGAATCTCGTCCTCGCGGGTCACGTGGGATACATGGTGAGCGAGCTTCGGGAAAACGAGGACGCGTATGTCCGGAAGGTTGAAACCGGTTTTGAAGGAAGGGAGAATATCGCCCGCCTTGAAGTCTGGGACCGCAAGAAAAAGACCCTGGAAGATGACGTCCTTTGGAAGACTGAGGGCGAGTCCGGCAGGCTCGGAAGGTTCAACGACTCGAATTCGGCTTCAGGCCTGATTGCCAAGGCAATTCGCATACCGATATACAATGAGAGGACTTGGATTCCTCCGGAAAGTGAGAAGGCTGCTTGAAAATGGGGTACGACAAGTCTTTTACAGTGATGGACAGGCTTCCCGGCTACACGCTGAGCGAGTTGACTTATAAGAGGCCTGAAATACTTGAGGAGCACAAGATTGACATAGCGTTCCAGCTGGGAATGCATACTGTATTCAGCTATGTTTTCGGAGTCCGCGACGGCTATCAGACGAACTACATCTACGACCCTGTTTCGCGGCTTTTGACGCGCATAGACAAGGAGCGTTTTTTGGAGGTGCCGGACTCTCCGAGAAAGACTCTTGAAGACAATGACGCCTACACGCAGGAGATAGCGTCTTGCGAGCTTAGCAACCTGAAGTATGTTCCAAGTTTTAGGACGGGCGAGGAGCGTGGCGTGGTGGTTAAGGCTTTGGAGTCCGGCTTCATGGAGAAGTATCGGGAGGTCAAGGTGAAAAAACAGGAGCTTTTGGAGCTTGTCAGGCAGACTCGGAACACGTGGTTTGAGCTTAACCCACGTTTTGACAAGAGCCTTTACGGTTCCGAGACGGAGATAATTGTCGGAACAGTATCTTACCTAATTGATCAGGATGCATTGCTGGTCTGGAAGCGTCTTGTCAAGGCGAAAATCGAGGTTGACCGGAAATAACATTTTTTTAGCCGGGCCAAAAGCTTCCCGACCCGTATAATTGTCTTCTCCCCTGGTTTCTCCTGTCGTATTTCTCGTGGACCTCCTCTGAAAAGTTTTTTGATTCGTCGACCTTGAATTCCGGGTCTTCGACTTCAGTCAGGCTCCCGTATTTGCCGATGTTGAGGCGCATCTGCCCCTTGAATACTCCTGCGTATCCGTTGGTTAGTTCGTAGGTTTTCCCCAAACTTATCTTTTCTATGTCGTCGTCCCAGAGCGTGAGTGTTATCATGCCTGTTTCGTCGCCGACTACGGCGTCCATCACATGGTGTTTTGTATTGTCGCTTTTGCCTTTCACTTCATGGGCCTCGTCTGTGGAAACTACTTTGAACGTAATCTTGATGTTTTTCATTTTCGGACGGAGTTCAGAGCATTTCATCTCTATGTTTCGGGCCATGCAAGCAAATAGGCGTTCAGAACTTATTAATGGTTCAAAAATTATCTAAAAGCATTGGAAACGTTCAGGATTGTTTTTAGGAGGATTTTCGGGTGGTGGAGGGGGCATTTCCGTTTTCGGAAGCCGCCCCTTTGTTCTCCACTTTTTTTTTGGTTTGCAGTCATCACGGATTTGTTCTTATATATTTCTCTTATGGAAATTTCGGGCAAATCTCCTTGGATGACTACGTATTACAATATGTGACATCATCATATAAATACTTGTCGGT
>DSAL01000003.1 GCA_011380095.1 Candidatus Altarchaeales archaeon | reverse complement strand
TTATAACCAAGTCCGCGAAATCCCCCGCCCACCCGACTTTTGTAGCGGAAACTTCAATGAAAATTTCAGTACCGTCTTTTCGGGACAGCCTAGTCCCATAAACAGAATTGACGCCACCCCCATCAACACGTTTTTTCAGATTCTCCTGAAGACGCGCGAGTTCAGGAGGATGCGCGAAATCGGAAATTTTCGAGCCCACAATCTCGTCAACCCCAACACCCATAATCTCCGCCATCCTACGGTTAGCATAAAGACAAACACCATCACGAGAAGAAACAAGAAAACCGTCGTTGGCCTCGTCCACAAGACGCTTGAAATCAACTGAAGTATCATCCATCGTAATAAAAACAATATTTGAATAGAAGATATAAAATCAGGAGGATGCAGGATTTAGCCTCGCCAGGATTCGAACCTGAGTCTCCGGTTCCAAAGACCAGAATGATAGGCCACTACACCACGAGGCTGTTACGTATTTGCTTTTTTATCCCTCCCAGGTATCCGGGAGTTCATGAGTATGGTGCACCCGTAGGGTGCGCCCTTATCCGTCGGATAACTCCGACGGCCACTACACCACGAGGCTGTTACGTATTTGTTTTATTGTTCACGCAGGATCTGGATGATTTTATAGTGCATGCTGCATTGCCTTTTTCACGCAGCATGCGCTCCGCCCGTGAACCGGCGTGACGGTTCTGTGCGGCCGCCGGGATTCGAACCCGGGTCATAAGCTAACCCCGAAACCTGTTCACGGATATTATTTTCCGCGAACGCTTTTGCCCCGCGTAGCGGGGGAAAAGGGTTCCTTGGAAGGCTTAGGTCCTACCACTAGACTACGGCCGCGAAATCTGAAAGTGCTGGTTTAATGAGTCTACTATAAAACGTTTTTTTTGTTTAAATATAGGGTGTTTATAGGGTGTTTATTATTTGCCGTGACCCAATGTATATTTAGTCATGGCTTCTTCTGACATTTTGATTATTGTTCCGGCCTTGAATGAGGCGGAGAGTCTTAAGGCTCTGTTGGGGGATTTGGTGGCGACTGGTTTTGACGTTTTGGTGGTGGATGACGGCAGCACGGATGATACATACAATGTGTGCGGGGAGAAGGGCGTTTTGTGTGTTAGGCATGTGGTGAACGTTGGTTTGGGCGCGGCCTTGGAGACGGGATTGGAGTATGCGAGGCGCAACGGCTACGCTCGCGCAATCACCTTTGACGCTGACGGACAGCATGATCCGAAAGACATTCCAAGACTGCTTTCGGGGCTTGTTGAGGGTGGCGCGGATCTTGTGATTGGTTCGCGGACTGTCTCGCGCAATCACATGCCTTGGGTTAAGAGGCTTGGAAACTGGTTTTTGAATAACGCCACCCGCATGCTCTTTGGAGTGGGTTCGAGCGACAGTCAGAGCGGGCTTCGAGCTTTTAATCGAAAGGCGATTGAGGCAGTCAGCCTTAAGACCAACAGGTATGAGGTTTCTTCCGAGATTTTTTATGAGGCAAAACGCAATAATCTTATGGTTTCAGAAGTTCCGGTTGAGGCGCTCTACACCAGTCATTCGCAGGCTCGTGCGACCGGCGTCGCCGACGGGTTCAGGATTTTTTGGAAGATGCTGATTCACGGAGGTAGGAGATGATTATACAGGCTTTCGGATTCTTGTTCGCCTTATTCGCTTTGAGCAGGGTTTACTTCAGATTCAGGGAGGGCAAGATGGCCAGGGGAATGTTTTTCGTGTGGGCTTGCGTTTGGAGCGCGGTTCTCGCATTCCTCGCCTATCCAAGCGGTTTTGAATCATTTTCGAAGGCTGTGGGAATTCAGCGGCCGCTGGACTTCATGTTCATATTCGGCCTGATACTCGTATATTACCTTAACTTCAGGATTTACATTAAGCTGGAGGACGTGAGGTCGGACATGGCGGTTTTGGTTAGAGAATTCGGGATGGAGCGGGAGAGGAGGAAGTGAAGAATACTTTTTTTGTTTGAGTAGAAGTTATTTCCCGAGTTCCAAGTCCAATACTTTCAAAAGTTTTTGCCGTGCTTCGAGTATGCTGTCGTATGTTATCGCCCGAAGCTTGTCGGCCAAGGGCTTGTCTCCGACGGCGTATTCCACCCAGTTTGCGAAGTCGTTTTCACCCCTGAGGTGGAATGCTATTGATGAGAGGGGAGCGTATTTTATCGACTCGTGGAGGTCGCAGAGAAGTGTTATTTCGCTTATTATGTTTCCTTCGTTTGTTTTGAGGAGGAATGCGTGGTCTACCGGCGTTGCCTGTGGTTTCGGCAGTTCCTGCGTCTTTCCCTCGAGTATTTTGACTATCTCGTTTCTCGCATTATCCAAGTCTTCGGTTTTTACGGAACGTATTTTTTCCGCGAGCGCATGGTCTTCGAGCGCGAGGTCTATCCAGTCTGCGAAGTCGTTGCCATGGTTCAGGTGGAATGCTATTGAGTCTTCGGGTGCAGTTTTTATGCAGTCTATGAGTTCTGACAGGAGTATTGGTTCTGCGATGACCTCCCAGTGCGAGAGCTTCATCTGGAATGGCGGGCGGAATTCGAGGTCGAGTATTTTGTCTTCGATGAATGGAAGTTTCGGTCCGAGTGTTTTTGAAACTTCTTCTTGGGCTTGGAAAGAGACTTGGGTTTCGACCGGTTCGCCTGTTGATTCGGGTAGCGTTTCCCCCATAGAAGGGGTTATTGATTGCGGTTCAAACATTGGATTTGAGGATTGTGGAGTTTCTTGGAGTGCTTTTCCGGGTTCGCCGAATTCTATGTGGACTTCGACGTTGTGCTCCGGGTTCATGTTGACGTAGTCTTGAGGGATGATGACGTCGTAGGTTATAGTCCTCTCCTCCAGCGGGTTGATTGGCAGTGGAGCATCGTCTTCGCAAAGAAGGTCGTATAGCGGGCGTGAAGTGTGTGCGGTGCCTCGTGCCATTGGGATTCCGTCCTCACCTAATGCCTGAAGCATCTCTGGCGTGCGTACCAGCCTTACCGCGGATTTTATGTCGTAGGATTGGTCTGTCTTGTTTTTGATTGTGAGTTCAAGCTTGTTCTCATCGCGGTCGTATACTACGCCAACCACTTCTATCGGATCCTGGCTTTTTCTCATGAGAAGCAGGGTTGATATTATCGCGGCTGTTATGAGTAGGAGCACCCAGTAGTATCTTGTGATTGTGAGTTCTATTGCGCCGAGCGGTTCTGCGGCGACTGTCAGTGAAGTGTTCAGAAGCAGTAAGGCTATGACCGTTATCTTTTCGTTTAAAGACAGCTGCATTTCACACACCCCCTACAGGTATGATAG
>DSAL01000024.1 GCA_011380095.1 Candidatus Altarchaeales archaeon | reverse complement strand
GAGTATGACGCCCTTCAATCCTTGCACAGACTTCAGTTCTTTCGCCGTGGTCTCCGCCACCATCACTTGTGAATGAACGTTTAATTCCCTAACCCTCCTCGCGATGAGATGAGTGTATTGTCCTCCGAAATCGAGCACCACTATGGAGTCCATCATAAATCCGTAAGCTTTGCCTGCTTTTCCTTTACAGGGTATTCGCCGGTCAGGCACGCCATGCACAAGTTTTCTTTCGGAATGCCTATCGCGTCAACCAGGCTTTCAATGCTAGAGTATTCGAGAGTGTCCGCGCCAATCTCTTTCGCAATCTCTTCAACAGTCTTTCCGTTTGCGATGAATTCGCCTGCATTCTGCATGTCAATCCCGTAGTAGCAGGGGGAGCGTATGGGCGGGCATGCGACCCGCGCGTGAACTTCCTTCGCGCCCGCATCCCGCAGGACTTTCACGAGCTTTCGGGTGGTCGTCCCCCGCACAATCGAGTCGTCGACCATGACGATTTTTTTGCCGGCAACCTGGCTTTTGATTGCGTTAAGCTTGAGCCGGACTCCCCGCTCCCGCAAGTCCTGCTGCGGGAATATGAATGTTCGGCCGACGTAACGGTTTTTGATTAAGCCTTCGCCGTAGCGTATTCCGGAGCCTTCAGCGTATCCTATCGCATGGTTGATTCCAGAATCCGGGACTGCTATCACCATGTCCGCGTCTTTTGGAGCCGACGTTTTGCCCAAGTTTATTCCAAGATTCCTCCTAACAGTATATACTTTATGCCCGTCCAGAAGGGAGTCCGGTCTTGCGAAGTAGACGTATTCAAACATGCAGTGTTTCGGCTCGGAAGGCAGTGCCTGCATGGAGTGCAGTCCGTCGTTGATGCAGACTATTTCTCCAGGCTTGACGTCGCGGACGAACTCGTATCCGAGGACTCCGAAAACGCATGATTCCGACGCGACTATGTATCCGTCGGGAGTCTTGCCGATTGCAAGGGGCCTTATGCCGTTCGGGTCTCTTACCGCATAGATTTCTTTTTTGTGCAGTATTACGAGCGAGTAGCTTCCCACCAGGTATTTCATCGCGTTCGCTATCGCCTGCGTGAAGTCCTGGCACCTTATGTTTTCACGGGCTATCAGTTGGGCTATTACTTCGGTGTCCGAGGTTGTGGTGAAGATGTTGCCCTTGCCCTCCAACATGGAGAGGAGTTCATGATAGTTTACGAGGTTTCCGTTGTGGGCGAGCGCGAACGACCCGCACGAGTGTTTTATGAGGAGCGGCTGGCTGTTTTGAATGCTTGAACAGCCTGTATTGCTGTATCTGACGTGTCCTATGCCCGCATCGCCTTGTAGGTACTGGTTTTTCAGTGCTTCTGAGACGAGTCCCATGCCTTTTACGACGGATATCCCCCCGTTTTCAACGGCGATTCCCGCAGACTCCTGTCCGCGGTGCTGCAGAGTGTATAGTCCATGATAGAGGTCAGGGTAAACGTCTTTTCCATCGGCTTTGACGCCGACTACCCCACATTTTTCATGAAGTTCCACGGACAGACAAAATTTACGAATTCCAGGCTTATTAATTATGGGATTAGGTTTCAATGCAGTTTTTGAAAAATAAAAAAAGAGCGTGTGGAATGCGGATTGATTTTCAAAGAGTGTTTGAAAAAGAAAAAAGGTGTGGGGGCTGGGGTTTATTTCCCGACCCCAACATATTTTGAATCCCCCCCTATAGCGTCAGGTCCTCGATCGCCGGTTCTAATTCTTATGCAGTCTTCGATGGGCAAAACGAAGATTTTTCCGTCGCCGGCATTGCCGGTTCTCGCCGCCTTGAGTATTGCATCAACGGTTATGTCGAC
Organism: Candidatus Altarchaeales archaeon; assembly: GCA_011380095.1. Lineage (GTDB taxonomy): Archaea > Altiarchaeota > Altiarchaeia > IMC4 > SCGC-AAA252-I15 > DSAL01. The sequence goes on along the minus strand of DSAL01000024.1, from coordinate 1,559 downwards.
GAAGTCGTCGTTGACTGCAATCTCCAATCTGAGTTTGGGGAGGAGGTTTACCTCCTTCTTCAACCCGCGGTAGCTTTCAACGTAGCCTTTTTGTTGACCGCAACCTTTGGCGCGGGAGACACTCATCCTGTGCACTTTGCGGGCGTCCAATTCTTTTTTCACATCCTCTAACATTTCCGGCCTGATATAGGCTATTATCATCTTCATTTCAGTTCACCTCCAATTTTATGCTGGCACGTCGAAGTCCGGGTATGCTATCATCCCGTGCTCTCCAATGTCGAGTCCTACAGTCTCCTCGTGTTCTGACACTCTAAGCCCCATCAAGACGTCTATTGTCTTGAATAATATCAGGGCTGTTGTGAACACGAACAGGAATGTTGCCAGGACTCCCGTCGTTTGAACTATCAGCTGGCTTAATCCACCCCCGAACAGTAGGCCTGACGCGCCTCCAGCGTATGCCGATTCCGCGAATAATCCTACAGCGATTGTCCCCCATGCCCGCATACTCCGTGAACGGATATCGCGCCTACTGGGTCGTCGATGCGCAGGATGCGGTCGAAGAATCCTACCGAGTATACCACTAGCACTCCCGCTATCGCGCCGATTATGGCGTTTGATAGCGGGCTTACTGCCGCGGTTCCCGCGGTTATTCCTACGAGTCCGGCCAAAAATCCGTTGATTGTCATTGCAACATCGGGTTTTCCGCTCCTCAGCCAGGTCAAGAGCATCACGACTATTGCGCCGGCTGCCGCGGCCGTGTTTGTCGTCACTGCAATCAATGCTATTGCCGGCGTGGCTGCGAGGTTGCTTCCGGGGTTGAATCCGAACCATCCGAACCATAGTATTAGTCCGCCTAGTGCTGCGAGCGGTATGCTGTGGCCTGGGATGACGTTTATTCTTCCGTTAAAGTATTTTCCTATCCGCGGCCCCAACACTATAGCTCCCGCAAGGGCTGCGGACCCTCCGACAAGGTGGACTACAGTTGATCCTGCAAAGTCTATCATCCCGCGTTCGGCAAGCCATCCCCCGCCCCATACCCAGTGTCCTATTACCGGGTATATCACGGCCACTATGATTATGGCGAAGATTATGTAGCCCGCGAACTTGATTCTTTCGGCGACTGCTCCGGAAACGATTGTGGCTGCGGTTCCCGCAAACATCATCTGAAAGATGAAGAATGCGAGTGCTGCGACCGTCGTCCCACTCCAGGCTTCGTCAAGGCTTATGCCCTTCAGCCCAAGGTGTTGGGTGGGGTTTCCGATGAATCCGCCGACGTCGCTTCCGAATGTTATGCTGAATCCGACGATCATGAAGACGACTGCCGCAAGGGATATTGTCATGATGTTTTTCATGATTATGTTGACGGCGTTCTTGCTTCTTGTGAATCCCGTCTCGACCATCGCGAATCCAAGGTGCATTATGAACACCATGAATGCGGCCATCAGTACCCAGAGCGTGTCCAGGTTGCTTATCCCGCCATCCTCTGCCGCACCAAAGCTGGCTAAAAGCAGAATAAACGCCGTTAGAATTGCTGTTTTCCTCATTGTATCACCTCAAAT
>DSAL01000104.1 GCA_011380095.1 Candidatus Altarchaeales archaeon | reverse complement strand
CTCATAATTCCTCAAAATCACCTTGTTTGTCCCCCGTGAAATCAGGTAGTTCGGCATCAGCGGGATTTTGCCTCCCCCGCCCGGCGCGTCCACCACGTATCTTGGAACAGCAAATCCTGTCGTGTGGCCGAGCAGGTTTTCCATAATCTCTATCCCCTTGCTTACCGGAGTCCTGAAATGCGTCAAACCTTCCGACAGGTCGCATTGGAAGAGATAGTACGGCCGGACCCTGTTTTCCACAAGCTTGTGGACTAAAGCCTTCATGATTCTCGGGCAGTCATTCACGCCCGACAACAATACCGACTGGTTTCCAACAGGGATTCCAGCGTCCGCAATCTTTCTTAAAGCATTCTTCGAGGTTTTCGTAATCTCTCTCGGATGGTTGAAGTGAGTGTTAAGCCAAATGGGCTGGTGCTTTTTCAAGACTTCGACAAGCTCATCAGTTATCCTGTACGGGAGAACGACCGGCATCCTGGTTCCGACACGAATTATCTCAACATGCTCGATTGAGCGCAGTTCCCCCAAAATCCAGTCTAGATAATCGTCTTCAAGCATCAGCGGGTCGCCGCCCGACAGCAGGACGTCGCGGACTTGCGGCGTATTCCTAACATATTCTATGGCCTTCCCCAACTGTTTTCTCGTCGGAATCGAGTCTACATCCCCTACCTTGCGCTTTCTCGTGCAGTGCCTGCAATACATGGAGCATGTGTTGCTGACGAGGAACAGGACTCTGTCCGGATACCTGTGGACGATGCCTTCAACCGGGGAATCCTTGTCTTCAGAAAGGGGGTCGCGCATGTCGTAATCAGCGACATCAAGCTCGCGCGGGTCGGGGACAGCCTGCCTGTAGGCTGGGTCATTCTCATAATCTTTTGGATTGATGAGCGAGATATAGTATGGCGTTATAGCCATCGGAAATTTCGAGACCGTCTTCTCAAGCCTGTCCCGAAGATCGGCCGGATACTCTATCCCTAAAATCTCTTCAACCTTTCCGACATCCCTGACACAATGCTTTACCTGCCAATTCCAGTCCCTCCACTGCGCATCACCTTCTCCATCCAACTTTTCAATAACGTTTTCCCTGCGTTTACTGCTCACGAAAATCACCAAAAACGGCTTCCAAAACCCGGATACACGCATGAAATCCCAACACAAGGCCCTTAGAACCCAGATATCAAGAATAACGTGGCCGAATCCGTGCAAAAAGCCACTAACACAATTTACACAACCATATTATAAAAATCAAAACAGGATGGCTCGTGCATGCGGAAATCCTTCATGAATCTAACTGGCGGTGAAAGTCATTTCGAGATTTATGGTATCCGTGACCCGGAATTAAGAAAAAAAGCTAGTGATTTCCGGGGCGGATAATCTTAAAACATATTAAGGCGAGATGCACGGAAGAAAAAAAGACTAGAGTCAAACCTTAGGAAAAAAATTTTTTTTGGCGCGGAAAATTCTTTTTAATCGTCCATATACCATATCTTACTTTATGGGAAGACAAAAACAGCCCAAGAGTTCAGTGAACTTGGAGGAGGTCGGGGACAAAACACGTCTGCAGGATAGGGGGAATCCACTGCACGCTGAAGCCTCGTTATTGATTCCTGAAATCAAGGCTTCACTCGCACCCAAAGACGTTTCACGCAAGGAGTCGGTCTTCCCGCAGGAAGCCCGAAACACGTGGGATAACCTCTCGTGCGGTCTGATAATACTCAGCCCCGGCCCCGACCACCAAATAGAGTTTTGGAATAGGGCGGTGGAATCGTGGGGTTTGACGAGAAGTCAGGTTCTGGGCAAAAAATATGACTGTATTGTCCCCAAAATTTTCGAGGAAGGCAGGATCGGGTTAATAAACGAGGCAATAAAGACCGGAAAAACCGTCTGTTTAAAGGGGGTGGAGCATAATTCTCTTCGCAGGGGAGTCCGCTACCAGGATCTTGTGATATCGAGGTTCACCGACTCAAAAGGCGGACACCACGGGATGATAGAGGTAGATGACACTACCGAGTCGGAATTCAGGCGTCAGATGGACGGATTCGCCGCCAGGATTCTAAGCCACGAGATAAAAAACCCGGTTTCCGTTATAGGTCACGCGGTCGAAATATTATCCGGCGACATACGGACTTTGGAAAAAGATTTCGGGATACCGCCAGAGCGGATGTCCGGCATATTCGGGTGTCTTGGAATCGCCGAGAGAAACGCGGGACGGATTAATGAAATAATCAATTCGATGCTCGACACGTTAAAAAACGAGAGGATAACCCTCTCCCCAAAACGCACGGACATACGGCTGCTCATCCAAAACACTGTTGACTTCATCAGGCCGGACGCGGAGCAAAAAAAACATTGATTTAGAATTGAATCAGGAATCAGACCTTCCCGACGTCCTCATAGACTCCGAGAGAATTCAGCAGGCGGTCTCGGGCATACTGTCCAATGCAATAAAGTTCACGCCGAAACGCGTTCAAAACGAGGATGGGAGTCCCAAGGAAAATAAGGTGTCTGTCACTGTTTCAAAAAGCCGTTTCGGAATAGACATCATGATGTCGGACAACGGCCCCGGAATACCCAAAGACGCCTTAAACCGGATTTTCAAGATGGGCGAGCGGGCGATCGCCGACGAAGTGGAGGGGCACGGAATCGGGCTCGCAGTCCACAAGGCGATAATACTCGCGCACGGGGGAAAGATTAGTGTAGAAAGCAGGGGGGGGCCGGCACCACATTCATAATACATTGCCCGTGGCGAAAGATTCAGGAGCCTGAAGCAGGCATCCTCCCAATGTGCTCGAAGTTTGTGAGCGTCACCACGGGATTGTTGTCCTTGTCTTTCACTATCCCGCCGTCCAAGTCTATTGTCACGAGGAGATTAGCGTATTCAAGACCATTGTCTTCGAATCCTGCATTCCTCAAGTCCTGCCGGAGTTTTTCCATAATCCGTTCTAAACCCCGTTCGCTTACCAGCTCTTTTTCACGGGCTTTTTTCAAGCTTACCGCGATGAAGACGTTGTGTCTCCCCCCGGAATCTCTTTTTAGCATTCCAGACTCCGAGAAAGTCAAAAGCATGTCTTCCGCCGTTATACTGTCTGCTTCATGTGGCGTGAAGCCGAGCTGTTGAATACGCGTCCGCGTGTCTGAAACTATATTTTTTTTCTCCTCCCCGTCCACAAGCTTCTTATCATACGCCAACTGTGCGTCGACGAAACCCCAACTCTTGTCCGGCCTGCACGTTATTTGAGGGTCTATGCCCCTCCACTCCCCCCATATTGTGGTGTACTGGCGTTCTGGGTCGAGGAGAGGGTGGCCGTCGGGCGTTTTCACGCCCCTGAACTTCTCGTACCTGCTCGCGTCTTTTGGATGCTCTCCCTTTTCCATTAATCCGCCTTCGCCAAGCATCTTCCTACCGCTCATGTAGATT
>DSAL01000082.1 GCA_011380095.1 Candidatus Altarchaeales archaeon | reverse complement strand
GATATATATTCTTTATATTTGAAGTTATATCTTAAACCAAATATAGGTGAATACAGGAGATGGTTGAATACGAAAGCATAAAAAGCGAGTTTATCGACTATGGAGTAAACAAGTTTATCGAAGTTTCACGCAAAAAAGTCCTGCCCGACGAGGCGGAATTCATAAACATTTCCAAAGGCTACTACACCCACGAGGGCGAGCGGCGATATCAAGGCGGCATAGGATTCCCGGTGGACGAGGAGCTTGTGAAAACGCTCGTCGAAAAACTCGGGGAAGTATCCAAACAATAAAATTTTTTTCCTTCGTAAAAAAGCTCCTTCAGGATTCTTCTCCTGAAGGAACACACTGTTTTCCCGCGCAAGACCCGTTTTCTCTAAAACACTTATTTTTAATATACTTGGAAATGTAATTTCAAATACATTTTTAATTAAAACAGGATGGCGAACCCGGACACTTCAAAAGAAATAGACTTCCTCAAGGCGAAACAGCAGTTGAAGACGCTCTTAGAATACGTCAACACCAAGGGAAGAATCTCGGCTTCAGACGCGTCAACAGACCTCGGCATAGACTCGAAAACGCTGATGAGGCTCGCGGAAGCGTTACGGAAGAACGAGAAAGTAAAGATACACACACACTACCTCAAGGAGCCAGAATTCGAGTCCGTCGACTTTCGCGAGGAAAAGCAGAAGCTCGTCGAAAAAGAGCAGCCCGAGAAAGTCGCAACAGCAAAAACAGACATACCCCGGACGAGGAAGCCGCTGACCGGCGAAAAACACGATGAGGTTTTGGAATCTTATGTCCTCACAAACAAGAACGTCAGGATTGACGTCGAAATAAAGGATACCGGCGACTTCGTCCCGCACTATCTAGTCTCAATACCTAAAGTCGACTTCGTTACGCGCGCACTCCTCGACGAGACCAAGCGGGCCCTCATAGGGGAAGTGCAGGTGGAGAGCCGGGAAGTGTTCGACTCCGAAAAATTCGCGAAACTAAAACAAAAATTCACTAGCAGGGCGACGGAAAAACTCTTCGGAGTCCTGAAGAAGGCCAACGAACAATACATTTCAACGTTAAGCCAGCTTGTCGTCAACGAGATGATAGGTTTGGGCGACATAGAATACCTGCTTCTCGACGACAATATCGAGGAGGTGGTCGTAAACAGTTCAAGGGACGTTGTCTGGACCTACCACAAGAAATACTCCTGGCTCAAGACGAACGTCATAGTCCCCACGGAAGAATTGATTAAAAACTATTCCTCAAGGATTGCAAGGGAAATCGGGCGGGAGATAACGCACTTGAACCCGCTGTTGGACGCGCATTTGACGACAGGAGACCGCGTGAACGCTACGCTATACCCGATATCCACTCAGGGAAACACAATCACGATACGGAGATTCTCAAGGACTCCCTGGACCATCATCAACCTTCTTAAGCCCGACGTCATGACCTCGAACGTTGACGTTTCAGCATTCCTGTGGCTCGCCATCGAGCACGAGATAAGCATGATGGTCGCCGGCGGAACCGCGTCCGGAAAAACCACGATGCTCAACGCGCTCATGCCATTCATGCCCGCAAACCAGCGGATAATATCCCTGGAGGACACGCGGGAGCTTAACCTCCCAAACTACCTGCAGTGGGTTCCACTGACAATCAGGCCTCCAACGCCGGAAGGGGAGGGCGAGGTTTCGATGCTTCATCTTCTCCAAAACAGTTTGCGTATGAGGCCCGACCGCGTGATAGTCGGGGAAGTCCGCGCGAAGGCGGAAACAGAAGTATTGTTCGAGGCAATGCACACGGGACACAGCGTCTACTCCACATTCCACGCCGAACGCGCAAGAGAGGTTGTGGACAGGATTATCGCCCCGCCAATGAGCATTCCCCCGACAGTCTTGAACAGCCTCCAGCTCATCATAGTCCAGTTCAGGAACAGGAGGACCAGGCAGAGGAGGACGTTTGAGATAGTCGAGCTGGTTAAGGACGAGTCCCCGACGCCCACACTCAACCAGGTATACCGCTGGGACCCCAAGTCCGACTCCATCATACAGTCCAATCCGAGCATCAGGGTCGCCGAGGAACTCGAACTGTTTTCAGGTATGACGCAAAAAGAGATGGCGCAGGAGCTTGCCGACAAGAAAATGATACTCCAATGGCTTTTGAACCAGGACGTTTGCGGCGTCAACGAGGTGGGGCGCGTCATCACGGAATACTATCTCAACAAGGATGCTGTAATAGGGCTTGCCGAAAAAGGCGGGAAAATCAATTTCGAGGTTTAAAACAGATATGGCATCGCAAGGTCTTGAATCCAAAAACCTGCTTTTAATGTCAGAACCCCTCGTCGACCTGACAAGGCATCTTGAAACGGTCTTCCCACAGCTCGAATGGGATTTGAAAAGGTCCGGATACACTATTTCAGCCCCGGAATTCCTTGCCGTATCGCTCTATCTCGCACTCGTATTTTTCATCGGAAGCTTCCTCCTGCTGGTCGCGCCGTTCATATTCTCAAAGCCGGTGACGGAACTCTATCCGGAAATATTCTTCTGCATTACAATATCGATTCTCGCCCTTGCCTACTTCATGTTCATGCCCCGCATGAAGATTGCAAGGCGCGCCAAACTCATAGACCGCGACCTTGAATACGTCCTGAAAGACATCCACATCCAGCTGACTGCCGGCGTCCCGCTGTTCGACACTTTCGTAAACATCGCAAGAGGAGACTACGGGGAATGCTCGATAATCGCAACAGGAATAGTCAGGGAAGTCCAGTCCGGAAAATCCATGGCTGAAGTATTGGACAACGTCGGGATGTGGAGTCCGAGCGAATACCTTCGGGAAAGCCTCTGGCAGATTGTCAACGCACTAAGCTCCGGCGCGGACGTCAGCAACGCGTTGAACGTCATCAGCCTCCAGATTCGGGCGGAAAAGAGGAACAAGATTAAGGCTTACGCGAAGGAGCTGAACCTTTGGGGATTGATATACATGATGGGGGGCGTAGTCTTTCCGTCGATGGGCGTGACGCTTCTCGTAATACTCTCAAGCTTTCTCGGCGAATCATACGTGCACGAGAACCTACTCTGGGTTATACTATTCCTGCTCGTAGTATTCCAGGTCGCGTTCATAACGTTTGTCAAGGACAGGAGGCCGATAGTATGAGCGATAGGGAGTCAAAACCGTCTTCCGGAATAGTCAGGTTCTCGAAGAATCTGACGCTCATGATATCGGACGGCGTCGTGAAAATCTTCAGCCTCTTCCTTTTCGCGGTAAACATTCTCGCGCTGGTGGTCGTCACATTCTTCAAGATAATCGGGCGGACCATCCAAGCCTTCATGCACTTCATGCCGAAGCTAATGGCGGCGGTCGTCCCGAAAAAGGCGGAAAGCAATCTTGAAGAGCAGATAGCCTACTCCGGCATAGACTTGTCCGCCGACGAAGTCTTAAGCTACACCACCCTCTACAGCGTGGTCTTGACGATAGCGGTATTCATCATCACGTCATGGCTCGGCTTGGACGCGATTCCAAAATACTTTGCTATAATCGCAACATTCATGCTGGTATGGAGCTCCCCCTACATCATGATTGCAGTCCTGATAAGGAAGAGGGTAGACAACGTCGAGAAGATGCTTCCGGACGTTCTGACGATTGTCGCGCAAAACATTTCCTCAGGATTCACAACCTACAACGCGTTG
>DSAL01000064.1 GCA_011380095.1 Candidatus Altarchaeales archaeon | reverse complement strand
TTGAACGCCATCTCCCGGCCGTATGATACGGGAATCTCGCTTTTTCCAAGACGTTTTATGTCCTTTTCAGTGTACCGGATTTCATAGTCGTTTAGCAGGTCTATCTTTAGGCTGTCGGCCTGTATCATGTGGCTTAGGTCGGATGTGGGTTCAGTCAAGTATATCGGGAAATTCTGGCGGCTGTTGTACATTGGGACGCTGCCGCAGTGGTCGAGGTGCGCGTGGCTTAGGAATATCGCGTCAATCCTGCCGGGGTCTTGGGGATATAACGGGGGGTGGTCGCCGATTTTGACTCCCGCGTCGAAAAGAAGGCTTAAGCCTTCCGTCTTGACTTGTATGCAGGATTTGCCCACCTCGCGCGCCGCGCCGTTAACAACTAAATCTATTTTAAAAACCTCGCCTGATGACCCGTATTAATACACTATATCCATATATAAAAGGCATGAGAGAGGTTTTAGGGGTGTTAGACCGCCTTATTACAAGGGGGGTTGAGGATGCGACCGACGGTTTGGACCATGTTGGAATCATCTTTTCAGGGGGGATTGACTCCACACTCATAGCCTTAAAGGCGCGTGAATTCAAAACCGTCGAATGTTTTACCGTCGGTTTTGAGGATTCCCACGATTTCAGGCACGCGAGAATAGCCAAAGATAAAGGACTGAACGTTACTGAAATCCTCCTTGACCTTGATTTTTTGGAGGAGGCTTTGATTGACGTAGTCAACCTTGTCGGAGAGCCTAATCCGCTGGCGGCCGGTGTTGGCGTCCCAATGTATCTCGCCTCGAAAAAGGCGCGTGAAGCCGGCTTGGACGTGATGCTTTGCGGTCAGGGCGCCGACGAATTGTTCGGCGGATACTGGAGGTATGTTGAAGCGTATGTTTCTAATGGGCCGGAAGCCGTTGCCGAGTGGATGAGGCGGGATGTCGCGACGGCAGACGCCGACAATCTCGACCGCGACCGTCTTGTGACGTCGGCAAACAGTATTGAATTGAGGTTTCCTTTTTTGCTTGGCGAGCTCGTCGAATACTCGCTGAATCTTCCAATAGAGTATCGCTTGCGCGAGGTTGATGAAGGATTCAATGAGTATGAATGCGTCGACAATGTTGAAGGCAGGCGTTTCGTCCGTAAATACGCTCTTCGGAAGGTCGCGGAGATGAATGGCGTGCCCTCTGAGATAATTAACCGCAGCAAGAAGGCGGCGCAGTACGGTTCAAGCGTCCACAAGCACATGGAGAAGCTGGCGAGGATTCGGGGTTTCAAGGAGAAGGCGCGGGATTCGGGAGAGCAGAGTTATCTGAAGCTTTACCTAAACTCGCTTATCAGGTAAAATCCGCGCACTCTTCCGGGCCTTTTGAAACGCTTGCGGAGGATTTGTTGTAGGATTGTTTTATTGAAAGTGTTTTCACGCCGTCGCCGACATACTCGAACGCGCCTTCCATGCACTCGCCCCTAACCATTTCAGTGTCGTCTTTTCCGCCGGTATTCGACTCGATTATCCCGCAATACCGAGACTTGGCGTTCAGGTAGGAGTCGTCGTTGATTTGTGAAAATGATTTGATGCAGACGCTCCACCCGCAGTCGACGCCGTCCTCGCATCTTCCAACGGAGTGCGCAATCTCTATCGGGTATCCGTTTTTGATTATCCTCGCCAAAATGCCGGAACCCCTTCCGAAACTGCATTCACTGCATTGGACTGTGAAGCCACCGTTTGGAAGGTATAGTATGCCGGACACCATGCTTTTCAGAAGGTCTTGGTTTTCACACTTGTTTTCACAGTCAATCCTTGTGGCGGACGGGATTATCCCGTAGACGAGGATGAAGACGAGAAGTATGACTAGGATTGACGCTAGGATGCGGGCGTGTTCCATTGTGATTAATTGAAAAAGACTGCTTAAAAACATTTTTTGGGATTTTAATTTGTAATGCCAGTATTGGATATGGACGAAACAGATATCTTAAAATCAGCTATCGAACTTGAAGAAGCCGGCATCAGCTTCTATGCGAAACAAGCGGGGGAGGCGGACAACCAGTACGCGAAAATTTTGTTTGAGAGGATGGTCGGCGAAGAAGAGGGGCATCGTGAGACGCTTGTCAAAGCCCTTGATGCTTTGGAAAACGATTCTGAGATAGAATTTGAGGCGGGCCGGGTTCCCGCGCCGGAAGTATATCCAGAGTATGTGGAGCCGCTTCACGGAGGATATATTGACGCTCTTACACTCGCGCTCGCCATGGAGGAGAAGACTCTCGAATTTTATCTTGAAGCGTCTGAGAAGACGAGCAATCCCGCGCTCAACAAGATTTACGATTACCTCGTCGAGTTTGAGGAAGAGCATGTCAGAAGGCTTGAGCAGGAGATAGAGTTCATACAGAATACCGCCGGAAACAGTGAGCTATAGCGGGATTCCACCAGGTTCATGATGGACGGTCAGGTTGAAGTCCTCAAGAGGCTGAAGAAGGAGTACGGAGGCTTTGAGACAGCGCTCGATTATAAGACTCCGCTTCAGCTTTTGGTTGCGACGATTCTTTCCGCCCAGTGCACTGACGCGCGCGTCAACATCGTGACGAAAAGCTTGTTCAAGAGATACAAGAGCGCGAAAGATTTTGCGAACGCAAGACAGTCCGCGCTTGAAAAAGACGTCAAGAGCACGGGATTCTACAGGAACAAGGCGAAGAACATTAGGTTGGCCTGCAGGATGATTGTCGAAGACTACGATGGAAAAGTCCCGGACTCTATGGCGGAGTTGGTGAGGCTTCCTGGCGTTGCAAGAAAGACCGCCAACATCGTCTTGAACCACGCCTTCAACAAAGTCGAGGGGATTGCGGTAGACACGCACGCGAAAAGATTAAGCTACCGGATGGGCTGGACTGAAAACACGAGCCCCGAAAAGATTGAGCAAGACCTGATGAACTCCATCCCCAAAAGATGGTGGAAGCATGCGAACAGCCTTTTAGTCATGCACGGACGGCAGGCGTGCAATGCGAGAAAGCCAAAGTGCAGTCAATGCGTTGTCGAGGATTTATGCCCGAAAAATGGAGTGGAGAGGAAAGGATGAGCTTGCAGGACTACAAGAAAAAACGAGACTTCAAAAAAACATCCGAACCATCCGGCGGAAAATCAGGCAGTGCAAAAACAGGCAGTAGAAAATCAAGTGGCGGAAAACCTGTTTACGTAATCCAAAAGCATGATGCGAGAAACCTCCACTACGACCTGCGTCTCGAGTTCGGCGGAGTTTTGAAAAGCTGGGCGATACCTAAAGAACCGCCGACAGAACCCGGAGTGAAACGGCTTGCGGTCGAAACCGAAGACCACCCGCTCGACTACGCCAACTTTGAAGGAGAAATACCCGAAGGTGAATACGGCGCCGGGAAAGTAGAAATCTGGGATAAGGGCTGGTTCAAGGTCGAAAAAACGGGGGAAAAAGACATTATCGTTGAAATCCACGGGAAAAAGCTCAAGGGCACATACGTCCTATTCAAGTTTGAAAAAACCGGATCCAAAAACTGGCTGATATTCAAGAAGAACGACTAGCGTTCGATAAAGTGTATTTCAACAGACTGATAGCGGACGATAAACCACTTCTGATTGTCCAAGACTATTTTTAGGAAATCTCGGAGTTCACCGGGATTGAGGCGGCCGAAAGCTTCGCCAACGTCAAAGCGTGTTGCCTGATGGCCCATGTCGGCGTGAATGCTCGTATACAACAGTTT
>DSAL01000057.1 GCA_011380095.1 Candidatus Altarchaeales archaeon | reverse complement strand
GAACGACGAGTTCCCGAATTTCCTGAAAACAGGGGCCTATCAGCCTATCGCGCCGTCTCGGGCCTGCATCAGCAACGCGATGAACGTCGGACACCCCAGCAATCTCGCACGTTTAATCCACGTTTACGGCGGGCAAATGGACGAGTCCGGCGTTCTCCACAAAAAGCCCGACATTGAGGCTATGAGGCGCGACTTGTGGGCGATTAGCGTGAGTGATGAGGAAACACGCAGCGCGATAAAAGAGGCTTACGAGGATTACAACCTGATTTTGGAGCCACATGGGGCGGTCGGCTGGCATGGCATGAGACAGTACATGCTTGAGGCCGGCGACGGCATATTCAGCGTGCTTTTGGAGACCGCGGATCCCGCGAAATTCCCCGAAGAAATCATAAAATCAATCAACGTAGACCCCAAGCTTCCGGAAAGCCTGAAAGGTTTGGACGGGAAGAAAGAGTACGTGAGCGAGCTTTCAGGCGACTACAACGAGCTTAAGAATTTCCTGAAAGGATTATAGAATCTTTTCTCCAGCCATGACTTTTTCTATCACTTTCGCGTAAGTCGGCCTTGAAATCAAAACTCCTATCAAAACGCCCATTATGGTGGTGAACGCGAATCCCTTTAGCATTCCGGCTCCAACGCTCATGATGGGGAGCATCGCCGCGATTGTTGTGGATGCTGCCGTGAATATTATGAAGAATGCGCGCCGTATCTGGTCTGTCACCACCATAACCTGTTTTTTCTTCCGCTGGCCTTCCTGCTTGAGCGTCTCGTCGGTTAGGACTATAAGGTGGTCGACGCCGGTTCCGACGGCCGCGATGATTCCCGCAACCGCCGGAAGGTCGAGCTCCCAGTTGATGAAGGCTGCGAGTCCGAGTATCATTATTATTTCGCTCAAGCCCACTCCGACTATGGGCAGGACTATCTTTGGCTGGCGGTAGCGGACGTATATTATGAATGCGACGGTGAAAAAGGATATTAATCCGGTTATGAAACAGTATTTCAAAAACCTCATTCCAAGCCGCGGGGCAGTCGTGCTCTTCGACTCTATGCTCAAGCCGACGGGCAGGTTGCCTGAAGTCAAAAGGACTTGAGTGTTCTTCAACTCCTGCTCGGCCTCCAAAAGCGTTGGGGCTGAACCCGTTATCCTCGCCTGATAAACGCACTCTCCAAGCGTGTTGAACTGTAGTGTCGGGGAGTTTTTAAGGCCGGTAAGTTCTCTTAAACCATCCTGCATAATCCACTCGTCAAACGACGTGTTTTGCGGGCTTATCCTCCGGGTCCTGAAACCCTCCTCCTCAAGGAGGCTTCGGTAGGAGTCGGGTATCCTTGATTCCGAACCTGCGAGAATGACGTTCGTATAGCCCTCGCCCCCCAATTTTTCCGGGATTTTCATGCCGTCGTATACGAAGACCGGGATTCTGGAGCGGTCTTCTATCACTTCAAGAACAGTGTTTCCAAAAAATATTTCATCAGACTGCCTTGATGAAGTCAGGTTTGAAAGCAGGGTGTAGTCGGCCTTGGAGAATACTATTATCGTGTTTTCCGGACGGTCTATGAACAAGTCGACTGGACGCCCCATCTTGCCGTCCGCCACCCTGCCGAACCTGCATGCGCCCTCCTTGCTGTGCTGCACCGAAACGCCCCAAGAGTATCCGCCAGTCGTCTTTTGTATGTAGCGTCCGGTCGGGCTTAAGTCGACGGTAATCTCGTCTCCGAGTATTGCGAGTTCGCCGTCAATCCGCTCCTCAAAACGGGCCTGCTGTTTCAAAACATCCTCGATTGCCCCTATTTCCGCCGGGCTCGCGCCCGCAACCTGTATTATCAGGTACTGGTTGCCCCAGGGCCTTACCGGAATGTCTTTCAACCCCATCCCGTTTAGGCGGCTTTCCAAAATGCCTTTTTGGACTGCCATCAGGTCGGAGTCAACCGGCTCGTCGAGGCGCAACTGTATTTGCGTTCCTCCCGCAAAGTCGAGGCCGTAGTCCAGTCCGTTGCCTACGCCAACGCCCTTGCCCTCGTTTAGGGGTATGACGTTTGTAATGAGCATCAGGCTTAGTATGACGCAGGCCAAAAGAAATTTGACGCGCATGCTTTTGACGACGCTCATCTTCTGCCGCCCCTCCCATACTTCTTTTTGCCGCCGCCTTCAAGATACCATTTCATCAGGCCGGCGTTCGTAAACCAGGTGGTGAACAAGTCCGCAACAAGCCCTATCAAAAGGATTGAGGCTATGTTGCTTAGCGTGTCTATGTGCGTGAGTGTTGTGGAAACCAGGTATACTACGACCATTACTGCGAGTGTCGTGCCCGTCATCGTCAGGCCCGTCTTCATCGCGTCGTTAATCCGCTCGTCAATCTCGCTTTGCCTTCTCTTAAGCGTCCTGACAGTCAGCAGGATGTCCGAGTCCACGGAGTATCCGATAAGCATGAGTAGTGCCGCAAGGGACGCCGGCTCAAGCCTTATCCGTAAAATGCTCATTGCTCCCGCCGTAATTATTATGTCGCAGCTTGCCGCGAGCATGACCGCGAGGGACGGCACCGGGTCTTTGAATGCTATGAATATTACTATTGTCATCAGGACGAACGCGAGGAAGACCGCCTTCAAAGCCTGTCTTCTGAAGGTGTCTCCGAGCGTCGCCCCGACAGTCTTCTGGTTGTAGTTTTTCTGGAATACTTCGACTTCAACCTCCCGTCCTAGGTAGTAGGAGAGTATCCTGCCGGCTTCCGCGCCGTCAAGACTGATGGCTCTCACAGTCAGGGTGTCTTCCTCCAGGGTTACGTCAACCCTTTGTTTCAGGTGCGAGTTGAGTTTTTCCGAAAATCCTATTGGAGGCCATTCGCCCTCCAAAAGTTTAAGCGTGATTGTGTCGTCTTCCCTGAGCGCTCCGGCGTATTCCCCAATTATTTTCCTCGCGCCCTCCGAGTCTTCTTCTGAAAGAACCGTGGTCGTGGTTATGACAATCTTGTTCAGCCCGGTGTCGATGTCCCAGCCGACCGACCCGTCGACGTCGCCAAAGCCAAGAGATGAGAGCCTGTCTTCAAGTTCGGAGATTTTTCCGGATGAAAAATCGTTTGGAGTCAATACTTCAATCCAAGTGCCCCCCTTGAAGTCCAATCCGAGTTCCAGGCCGTTGGCGAGGAGGACTATCAAAAGCAGTATGGAGACGATTGGGGGGATTATCATCAAGGTCTTGTAGTTGACTTTGGAAGTCATCAGCGTGTAGAGGGAGTCCCAGCTAGACATTTTTTATAAGGCATAAATAAGTATGCAGGAGTTAAAAAACAACGGACGGGCGCATATCGTATAAATAAGCTTGGGCGCGTTAAAGTTTATCTGAAATGTTCAAAAAGACCGTGGTCGGCGGAACCTTCGACAGGCTTCATGAAGGACACAGGATGCTTTTGGAGACCGCCTTCAAGGCGTCGGAGTTTGTCGTCGTCGGGCTTACAAGCGACGAGTTCGCAAACCGCTTCCGGGAGAAGGCTGTGAGGCCATATGAATCCAGGATGAGGGAGCTTGAGGAATTCCTGAAATCTTTTTCGAAGGAGTATAGGATAACTGAAATCAACGACAGCTACGGTGTCGCGACGATTGAGGCGGACTTGGACTCCATAGTCGTTTCGACAGAAACCCTTTTGCGGGCGGAGGAGATAAACACCATAAGGTTCAAGAAAAAACTTCCAAGGCTTACGATGATTGTGATACCGCTTGTCGTGGACGGGCGGGGTAATCCCCTTTCAAGTAGTTAGATTCAAAACGAGGTTAGTGTAAAAGATGAAGGCTGTTATTCCCGCCGCGGGCTTGGGCACAAGGTTTCTTCCGGCGACGAAAGCCCAGCCGAAGGAGATGCTTCCGATAGTCGATAAACCCACGATACAG
>DSAL01000120.1 GCA_011380095.1 Candidatus Altarchaeales archaeon | reverse complement strand
AGCGTAGACCGCACTCCATTCCACACGGAGTACGTCCAGGCGAAGACGAGGGATAACCCCCGGTTGAAGTCTGAAATCAGGCTTTTGAAGCGTTTCATGAAGGCGCAGAAGGTTTATGGTGCGGAGGAGAAGACGCGCGGATTCTCGGGGTATCTTGTCGAAGTCTTGACCATACACTACGGGTCTTTCCTGAAGGTTTTGGAGGCGGCGAAAGACTGGAGCGTTGGTTACGCGCTCGACCCAGAAAACCTTTGGGGTGACGAAAAGTCGCTGAAATACTATTTCACCAAATCCGCCATCATAGTAGTCGACCCCGTCGACAAGAACAGGAACATGGGCGCCGCGGTCTCGAGGCAGAAGCTTGCGGAGTTCATAATCGCATCCCGCGAGTTTCTTGAAAACCCGTCGATAGAATTCTTCTTCCCGCCGAAAAAACAGGGGAGGCCGGTGGAAGAGTTGAAGCGCCTTTTAGGAGTTCGGGGGACGTATTTTATCGCCTTCAAGTTCAGCCACCCCCAGCTGAATGAAAACCTGCTCTACAGCCAGCTTAGAAAGACCATGGCGTCAATCGAAAAGTCTTTTGAAGACCGGGAGTTTAGGGTTTTCCGCCCTAGTTTTTGGAGTAATGAGGCGGACACTAGCGTCATACTTTTTGAGATGACGGTACACGAACTTCCTAAAATCAAGCATCATCCGGGACCTCCAGTCAATTCCGAACCGGTCCACCAGGAGCGCTTCCACGAAAAATACGAGAAGGACGGGCCGTACATACTGGAAGGCAGGTGGGTTGTGGACACGGAGCGTAAAAACACGAGGGTCAGGCAGGTTGCGGAAAAGCTTGAGAAGACCCGCGACGGGTTTGGAAAGAATCTTAGGAAAGCGCGGGTAGAGATACTTGAGGGCGACGAGATATTCAGCATCGAACACGCGGACTTCCTAATGCACTTGGACGGAATACTTTGATTTTCAGGCTTCTTTTTGAAAGAAAAGTCCGCTACATGAAGTCGGACAGCGACGCCTGCTTGTTCAGCTCGTTTGTGAAGAGGCTTTCAACCTCACGCTCAAGAAGGTGGAGCCTCTGCTTCATGTAGTCGCTCAAATGGTATTTTTCCGCTATCCCTATGCTCGTCCCCAAGTATTTCGTGATGTTGTTTTCAGTGACAGTCAGTATCAACTTCCCGCCGCATTTCGTGCACTTGCCCTTTAAAGGCGGCCTGCGGTAGGATTCATTGCATTTAACGCACCGGACCTTCTGCCTTGCGAATGCTCTCAGGTTTCCGTATGTGTCGCGCAAGAAGTGGCTGTTTATCAGTATGTTCGCGACATTCCACTCGTCGACCGCCCTGATTTTCTCGGCGAGCGCCAGCTGGAGCCCCACCTTCTCGTCCATGCTGTCTGAAGTCACGTATTTTGACTCGACGACGGGTCCGGTAACGTCCTCGGTGTCGTGGGTGAACTTCAAGTTGGTGTAGGGGTCGCCGTCCTCAAGAAGGCCTGCAACAATAGGGACTCCGGCTTCGTCCGGCTTCGCGCCAGCCAACGTCTTCTTATAGAAGTCGAGGTCGTATCCCCACACCACCTCGAGCTTGTGGGCTTCATCGTCAACCTCCCGGGGGTCGAGTATCGTGCCGATGACTAGCGGAGCGTCCATCTTGCCCCCCCGGCTTGCCGGCAGATACTTTTTCGAAAAGTTCAAAAGAACGTCTGTTAAAAGCATTATCGCGTCCTCGTCGCCGTCCGCATTCCTCCTCTTGCATGCGTGCCAGAAGGGGTGCGCGAAAATACCGTGGGCTTTAGTGAATCCTATTATCCTTCCAATTATGCCGGCTGAAGTGTGGGGGGCGAGCCCGACCACGAGTGTTCCGAGCGTATCGCGCCACGAACCGAGATTGTGGAATGGTTCTGTGCCATAGTATTTGACGAGAAGCTGGTCTATGAAATTCGCGGCCTGGAACATGTATTGGGCGCCGTTGTCGGGGATTATAATGTCTTGAACCTTCAGCTCGATTATCTGGTCGTCCCGCTCGATTTTTTTCCCGTAGATGTCGTGTGAGTAGCCGAGCCTCTTCAAATCGTCAACCCCCACGGAAATTTCGTAAGGCTTGAAGTGTGTGAGGGGTATGTCTGTCGCGTCAAACCGGATTGTCCCGTCCTTGTAGACGTAGACGTCGTTTGATGCTCTGAGAATCCCCTTCACAAGGGGTTCGGCTATCTTGTAGTCTGAGACCATGCCCATCACCCCCTTCACGTCCGCGGATTTTCCGGCCAATGCAATAGCCTCCCGCCACATTTCCTCGAGGTTTATCCCCACCTTTGAAGCATACTTTGGCTTGACATTGCACCGTGGGCATTTCTCGCCCTTCACCGGCCTTCCGCACGTGGGGCAGTATTTCAAAAGAATTCCTGGTTTTCCGCATATCCTGCAGGTCCTCTCAATGCTTTTTTCACTGCACGAGGTGCAGAAGAATTGCGCGGATTCTACCTCAATATTTTTTTTCTCAACAGCCTTGGAGACGAGGCGCTGTATCCCCCCGGCGTTTCCGAGCGGGAAGAGCACGTGGACTGGAGGCTTCATTTTACGCTCCCTCGCCTTCTCAGGCCTGCCCATCCGCGCTCCAAGATAGGTGCCGGCCTTGTCGCGGACCGGTACTCTCGACGTTTTTTTTACAAGTTCAAATCCGTTGGCGTCATCGCCGAACCCCCCGGATTTTTCGAGGAATCTTTTGTCTGAAACCTTTTTTCCATCCCATTCGAGCCCGAGCTGCGCGAGAAGAGGCTCGAATTCAGGGAAAATAGCCTTGTCCGAGGACACGGTGTGGGGTATCCCCAAGACTTCGGCAATCCTCTTTGCCGTAGCATTGTTGTTTTCCAAAACCAGGTGTCCGGCGACCTCTCCGGTTTTCACCCAGTCAGCAAGCAGCCTCACATCGCCGGCGGTCACATCGCTGAAGTAGTATGTGTATTTGGGGTGGAGTGGAATCTTCTTATTCAAGCACAATTCAACTGATTCGGAGGGTGTCGGAATCATGTCTGGGTCTGCGCCGCCGGCCTCCAAAACCCACCATTCATGACAGTATCCTGCGGGAAGGAGCGCCGTATTAGTCTGGAGGAAGTCGCCGTATGAGACGAGCATGTCCCCCAAAAAAAGTATTTCATCCAAATCCTCAACCACTTCACGCGCCTTTTCCCGGGACTCAACCCTCAAGACAGACCCGTCCTTCAGTTTCACGATGGGGCCGTCGATTGTAGAGCATTCAGTCACAATACACCCCTTGCCCGGACGTTCAACCTTCAATTGTGTTCCTGTCGCCGGGAATGAGTCCAAGAGAATCATCGCTGCGGGGTGGATTGATTTCGCGGCGAGTCCGGAACACCTGCCGCGTCCGTATCTGAGCCTGAAACCCCCTTTGGCCGACGATTCCGCGAATATCGGCCGGCCTCCGACCATGTCTTTCATGAAAATCGCGACCTCCCCCTCGCTTCCCTCCTCGGACTTAGCCTTCTTGCCTATTTCTTTAAGCCAGCTCCAGTCGACTCCGAATGATGTTGCGTATCCAGTGAGTTTTCTCGCCTTCTGTGCTACTCCTTCGGCTATGACGAGGCAGGCGCCGCCCCTGATTCTGTTGGAGTCGACGCGGGCGAGGTTTCGGTGTATCGAGACTTCGAACCGTTCGGTCGGGTCGCCGTCAATGCACACCCCGCTTTTTTCGACTATAGTCCGGATGTTGTCTTCGCTTGGAAAGTATTGTAGTCTTGTCACCCGGCTGTGGTAGAGTTTTATCTCCTCGACATACCGTTCCACCTCGTCGCGTGTGGGACGGAATTCTTGAAGGCCGATTTTCCTGCGGATGTATTCTCCTATAAGCACGGCCTGGCCTTGCGCGGTTCCGCCCGCGCTTCTTATCGGCCCTGCGAAGTATATTGAAAGATACTGCGT
>DSAL01000015.1 GCA_011380095.1 Candidatus Altarchaeales archaeon | reverse complement strand
CGCTTCAGCAGACTATACTGTAACGCTCGACCCGTTGGACGGCTCAAGCAACATCAAGACCAACAACCTCTTCGGCACAATCGCCGGAATATATGATTCAGACAAGGTTCCGAACGCCGGGAAAAATCAGGTGGCGGCATTATACACGCTCTACGGTCCCATGAGCACTGTGATGATAAGCATAGGCGACGGAGTCCACGAGTTCGCGATGAACTCGAAAGGACAGTATGTGAGGATAACCGAGAACGTCAGGTTCCCGGAAAAGCCGAAAGTATACGGGGCCGGCGGAGACCCCCGCAAATGGATTCCCCAATTCGAAAAGTTCGTGGACTGGATGGTCAACGACCAAGGCCTCAAACTCAGATACGGGGGAAGCTTCGTCGGAGACTTCAACCAAATCCTAAAACACGGCGGATTCTTCGGATACCCCGCATTAAAAGAAAAACCCCAAGGCAAGCTAAGGCTCATCGTTGAAGGAAACCCCATGAGCTTCATAGCAGAACAAGCGGGAGGCGCGGGAAGCACCGGCACGCAAAAGATACTTGATTTACAGCCAGAGAACGTAGACCAGCGGATACCAATCTACATCGGCGACAAAAACCTCGTGGAAAAACTCGAGGAAATGCTAAAACAATAAACGGTGTTAAAAATGGTGGAACTTACAGACAACCTGAAGCTCGTGAGTCCGGACCCAGTCCGCTCGTGGATAACAAAGCTCAAGGAGTTTGGGGCGACAAAAATGTTCACGATAGGCATCCCAGACCCGGTGCCGAAAGAAATCATCGAAGTTTACGCGAAAGCAGCCTACAACGAAGACTTGACGAACAAGGTATCCTACACTCCCGTGAAAGGCGAAGACGCGTTGAAGAAGAATATCATCGTGATGGAAAACAACTTCAACGTCAAACTGACGGAAGAGGATTCCGAGCGGATTCTTCCGACAATAGCCGCAAGCCAGGCACTCCAATTCTACTTCAGCCTCTTCAAGACAGGCTCGGAAATACTCGTCCAGGCGCCGGCGTGGGGGACCATCTACAGCATGATAGGACACTCGGGAAACACTGGAGTCCCCTGCGAGTATTTCGTGGACGGCAAGTTCACGCCCGAAAACGTGGACGCCGCAATCACGGAAAAAACGCAGGCGGCCTACATAAACCTCCCGTCAAACCCGCAGGGTTTCATGCCCAAATCCGGAGAAATCAAAAAGTTCACGGAATATGTTGCAGGCGAAAAAGGACTGCAAGTAATCTCAGACAGCCCCTACAAATACCACCTATACTCTGGCGAATACTATAGTCCCATAAATTCTGGCGGTGATATCGCAGACAATGTGACGCTCGTCTCAAGCTTCAGCAAAATTATAAAACCAGACATACGCCTCGGCTACATCAGACTCGCACCTGCAATCTGGAAGGCAGACACGGACAAAAAAATAGTCTACTACTTCAGAAACCTTGGCGCCAGCACATCCCGAGCCATCCAGATTGGGGTTTCTGCGGTAATCGACCACGACCCGAAACTCTCGTTTTTGAAGCCGATAGTCAAGGGATACGAGAAAAAATCCGCATTGATGCGCGGATATCTCGAGGGGATGGGCGCGAAATTCGACGTGATACCAAACGCAAGCTACCTCCTCTTCCCGAAAACACCCGGCGACATCAACGGAGAAGAATATGTGAAAGAGATGGCGAAAGACTACCAGATAGGGTTCCTCCCAGGCTCAAGTTTCAGCGCCGGCATGCCGAAATACGACAAATACTTCAGGGTGGGAATCGGCGGTGGCATGAGCGGGGAAAAGATAAAAGAGATAATGGAGTCAATCTAAAATTTAAACCCTCAAAGCAAAATCATTTTTCCAAAGATGGCTACAAAGGAAAATCAAAAGCCTCCCATGGGTCAAAACCAACTTGAGCCTCCCAACAAGGCGAAGCTGGACATGGAGTTAAAGCCCGCGCAAACCGGACCCGCTCCAAAGCCACTGGAAAATGCGACTGCTATTGAAGGCAGCATTATGGGCGACTTCGGCTTAAACCTTGTGAAAACCTACAAAAGCGCGAAAATAGACTTCCTATCATTCTACTACTCCTACATGGACTTGGAGTACGAGGCCCGCAAAAGGATTCGAACCCCCGGCGCCGACAGAAACTCGTTCGGCCCGCGCGAGGCCCCGCTATTCGAGTCCGCCCAGAAAATATCGGAGCTTGTAGGCAACTCGCTTGAAGGCAAATTCAAAGTCAATGCCGACAAAGACAGGCTGATAGCGGACGGCAAAGACGAGCCGGTAATCCGGAAACTAATGGAGGACTGCGCAAACCCGAAATCAGAAATGTATTTGGGCGAAAACGACCGGAAGATGATGGCGGAAGCCGTGACTATATACCGGTCGCTCAAAAAAGCCTACCTGCAACAATAGAAAACCATACATTATTTTTTAATCCCACCATCCAATAACTGTCTTACAATGGACTATTCTAAACCTGTTTCTGGCCAGGACATGGTAAACGCTTTGGGTGGGAAAAACTGCATCGTCATGGCGGCAAACATCCGCATAACGCACAGCGCGCGCGGAGTAATGATGGCTGCCAAAGAATTGGACGCGGCAGTAATGTTCGAAATAGCGCGATCCGAAATAGGATACACTGCGCAAAACCCGAAACAATTCATGGACATGATAACCAAGACGGCGGAAGAGCTCGAATTCAACCAGCCTTACGCGGTCCACGGCGACCACATCACAATCAAGGAGAACACGCCGGAAGCAGTAGCATCAGCAGAACAATTGATAAAAGACGAGATTGCTGCGGGATTCACGTCATACGCGATAGACGCAAGCCACAACTTCAACATGGACGGGAAAACAGTCGCAGAACAACTCGCAGACAACATCGAAATCACGACAAAACTCGCGGGACTAATCCCACTAGACGCGGGACTCGAGGTCGAAGTCGGTGAAGTAGGGCGCACAGACCCGAAAACCGGGAAAAAAGCATTGACAAGCGTTGAGGAAGCCACAACATTCATCAAAGCCGTTACAGACGCAGGATTCAAGCCGAACCTCCTTGCGACAAACAACGGCTCAATCCACGGCAACATCTTCGACAAGGACGGAAACATAGTCGAACAAGTCGGAATAGACATAGGCCGGACGAAGGCGATAGCAAAGGCGATAGCCCCCTACGGGGTGTATGTGGCCCAGCACGGGATAACGGGCACGCCCCTAAACCTCATGCACCTTCTGATAGAGGCGGGAGTCTTCAAGGGGAATGTGGGGACCAACTGGCAGAACATCGCCCTCGAAGCCATGCCGAAAGACCTTGTCGCCAAAATGGAGGAGTGGACTCTGGCGAGCAAGCACGCTGAAAAGACGAAGGCGAAAAAACCCGGCATCAGCCAGAAGGAATTGATAGCGAAAAACATCAAGCACAGCATCAAGGAATTCAAGACTGAAATAGACGGCCTGCCGGCGGAAGCGGTCGAAAAAATCGATGCTGCGACATACCAGTCTGCAATCGACTTCTTCAAGGCATTCAAGGCAGAAGGCACGGCAGGCAAGGTCGCGGAATACATCGAGAGTAAATGAGATACTCGGTATCCGCGCTAAAACTCGGCGAAACCGCCGTGGGGGGGTTGGCTGAAAAACACCCTCCTAAAAGCCGGCTGGTGGAGACAAGCTTCGGAAAAATGCTTTTCATCGTGTCCGACAAGCCGTTGAAGCCTAAACACAAGGAAATACCGGTTGTAACACTCGACGTTTTAGGGGAGGCTGAGGCGGAATTCACGCTCGCAATCGGCGACTTCAAGGCGGAAGAGATTGCGAGATTCTACACCGACCCCTACCTGACCGAAACGCTTTCCGAGAAAAACCTGCTGAAAAAAGGAGCGACCGTATTCCTCTCCGACGGAAAACGGATAGACACTCCTAAAAACCTTCCGAATCTCGTCGAAGAAATCAAGGCGGGGGGAAGGCT
>DSAL01000110.1 GCA_011380095.1 Candidatus Altarchaeales archaeon | reverse complement strand
TTTATATGCAGTCTTTAAAGTTATCTATTAAGAGAGGTAAAAAATTGAAGCGTTCCGCCAAGACGGGCCTTCCGCCCGGAAGCCTCGTCCACGTAGGGGATAAGAAGGCCGACAGGGTGCTGATGAGGGCAATAGACTACGACCGGGACAGTATTTCTGAGCGCGAGGTTAAGAGGGTTGAAGAATGCCTCCCCCTCAAAGACACTTCAACAGTAAGCTGGATTAACGTTGACGGACTTCACGACACAGGCGTCATCGAAAAACTCGGAGGCTGTTTCGGACTGCACCCCCTTCTCCTCGAAGACATTTTAAACACCAACCAGCGCCCCAAACTCGAGGATTTCGGGGAATACATCTTCATCGTGCTCAAACTACTCTCATACAATCGGGAGAGACGGGAGATTTCCTCCGAGCAGGTGAGCATGATTTTGGGGGGGAATTTTCTTTTGACGTTCCAAGAGACTTCGGGAGACTGCTTCGACATCGTGAGGCAGAGGATAAGGTCCGCCAAGGGCATGATAAGGAAAAGCGGGCCGGACTATCTGGCCTATGCGCTGATTGACGCCATAGTCGACGGCTACTTCAACATGCTTGAAGTCTTGGGCGAAGACATTGAAGAAGTGGAGGACGAGCTTGTGAAAAACCCGGGCCACGGGACTTTACAGTCCATCCACA
Organism: Candidatus Altarchaeales archaeon; assembly: GCA_011380095.1. Taxonomy (GTDB): domain Archaea; phylum Altiarchaeota; class Altiarchaeia; order IMC4; family SCGC-AAA252-I15; genus DSAL01. Next base: position 3,307 of record DSAL01000110.1, on the reverse strand, counting down.
AGATTAGGAGGCAGACCATAGCCTTGAGAAAATCGGTTTGGCCGTTGAGGGAGGTGGTGAACAGCCTCCAGCGTGACGGCTCAATGCTTGTGAAAAAACCCACGCTCATTTATCTTCGAGACGTCTACGACCACACCATACAGGTTATCGACAACATCGAGACTTCGCGGGACATTGTTTCCGGCATGCTCGACATCTACCTTTCAAGCCTCTCCAACAGGCTTAACGAGGTTATGAAGACGCTGACAATCATCGCCACAATATTCATACCCCTGACTTTCATAACGGGCGTTTACGGCATGAACTTCGAGCACATGCCGGAGCTGGGTTTGCGCTGGTCGTATCCGGCAGTCTGGCTTGTGATGATTTCCATGGCGCTGGTCATGCTTGCATACTTCAAAAAACAGAAGTGGATGTAGATTCATCAAGCCGGATTTAAACTCCCCCGGTCGTCTTCTCCACCAGCGCCTTGACTTCATCCCGGAGTTTTTCAGGAAGACCCATTATGTCGACGTCCAGAAACCCGCGGACTATTATCGACGTCGCCTCGTCTTTCGAAAGCCCCCGAGACATAAGGTAGTTGATTTCCTTGTCCGCGATTTTTCCGACAGCCGCCTCGTGCGAGAGTTCCACATCCTTCCTGCCGGCTGAAAGTTCCGGTATCGCGTGTATAACCGCACCGTCGTTTAGGAGAAGCCCACGGCACTCTAAATGCGCTTTGACCGGCGAGTTTTCAGCTAAAATCATGCCCCGCGCCATAATCTGTGAGTCGTCTTTGGCTATGGCGCGCGAGATTATTTCAGCGCGCGAGTTTCTGCCGGACAATACGACTTTAGAGCCCGCGTCAATGCGAGAGTTTTCACAGCCGTACATTATCGTGTTGAAGCTCGCCTTCGAATTCTCGCCGGCGCATTTCGCAACAGGATACATCTGCAGGTCTTTGACCGGGCGGAGTATCACGTAGTTTGAGACGAAAGACGCATTGTCCCCCAAAAGCGCCGCGCTTCTCGGGCGTACGACAGTCCCGCTCGCCCAATTGTGTATCATGGTGAAGTGGAGGCTCGCATTATTTTTCACATAGAATTCGGAGACGCCTATGTGCTGTCCGCTCTTCACGTCCGGATGAGTTGCGCACCCTGTTATTATCCTCGCGTTCGAACCCTCCTCTGCTATAACGATGTTGTGGACGCACTGCTGAGTGTTTTCGGACCCTATCATAAGGCAGGATTGTATTGGAAACGTGACGTTTGCGCCAGGCAGTATCCGGATGAAGTATCCGCCAGACGGCTTTTGTGCTTTCCTCGCGTACTCGTCCCCGTCCTTGTCGACGAGCTTCCAGTAATAGTCTTTAAGCCAACCGTATTTTTCGAGCGCCTCGAGAGTGTCCAAAACCTCTATCTGGCCTTTAAAGTGCTCGTTGACTTTTGAAAGTATGAGCGAATGGTCTATGTGGAAGAACGAGCCGGACCTCTCAGTCTCGCCCGCGTCAACGCCGACTTCCGCCGCCGCCTCAAGAATCTTGTGGGGCAGGTCTGTGAGGGCGCTCACCCCCTGTTGTTTTGAATTGTCTTTCTCTTTTGGCATTCAACACACCCCCGGTATCCTTTTTCTTTTATGTCGTTGAAAATCTCGTGCGCGTCGCCGTAACAGTGGTTTTCCCCGTCCATGAGGACGCACGCGTTTTTGGCCTCAATATGCTCGAGTATGTGGCCCTGGTGTGTTATTATCAGGGCTGACGCCCCGGATTCATCCAAATATTTTTGGATTTCGCGTGCTATGATGGCGAGGCTGTCTATATCCACGCCCGAGTCCGGCTCGTCCAAGAGCATGAGCTTCGGCCTCATGAGTAGAAGCTGGAGCGCTTCCGCGCGCTTTTTCTCGCCTCCCGAGAATCCGACGTTGACTTCCCGGTCTAAAAACTCGCTCATCCTCAGTTTTTCTACGAGCGCGAGGGCGTTGTCGCTTAACTTGTCGTGCTGGCTTTTGCCTTCGCACACTTTCAGCAGGTCTTTGAGTTTCACGCCATAGACTTCCGGCGGCTGCTGGAATCCGTATCCTATCCCAAGCCTCGCCCGCCCGTCAACTTCGAGTTTTGTTATGTCTTCTCCATTGAAGATTATTTTCCCGCAAGTCACTTTGTAGCCGGGTATTCCGAGAATCGTCATGAGGAGCGTGGTTTTGCCGGAACCGTTCGGGCCGAACAGGAGGTTTGCGCCAGACCCTACATTGAAGTTGATTTTTGAAAGTATTTTCCCGCCGTCCACCTCGACCGTCAAGTCTTGTATTTCAAGTATGCTCATGGCTGGAAAGATATTTTTGATTAAGGTCTTTAATATAAGCCTTCCGCCGCCTCAAAGACTTTATTTTATCCGTCAATCCACTTGTCGAGCGTGTTCAAGCGTTTCGAGGGTCGTTTTATCGTTTTGATGTCGAATTTTTTGAAGTGAATCCTGTTTTTCTCCAAAAGCTTTTTCGCGTTCGGCGTGATTGAGGTTGCGACAAGAATCGCCTCGGCATCGGCCTTCACATGCTCTTCCAGCCACTCCTTGTATCTTTTTATCTGAAGGGCTGCGGGCAGTCCGGCCCTTTCGACCTTCAGTTCGACCGCACAGTATTTTCCGTTGAGTTTCCCGTAAAGGTCTATGAAGCCGAGTGGAGTCCGGTATTCCCGCGCCTTCAATCTGAAGTCCTTGCTTATCAAGTGCATGTTTTCCGCAAGATAATCCTGCATGTCCCGCTCGGTATGGGTGAGTTCCAGTTTCCCGCCGTCGCGCATCCCGCAATAGCATTTGTAGTCGTGGACGTGTTCGACCCTAATCTTCATCTCCTCGTACGGCGACTTCGTCCGCTGGCTGTGGAGGGTGAAAAAACCTTCGCCTGCCTCGGCTATCGTGTCTGTTGGAGAGCTCATCCAGTTTGTCGGCTTGAATCCTTCGGGAGAGTGTATGAGGAGCGTTGAATCCGGCTTGTAGATTATCAGACGGTCTCCCGCGCCGATTACCGACCTGCTCCTGCCCCAGTATTCTATCGAGCATTTTGCGGCGAGAACCAGGAATTTCCGCTCTTGTATGTCTTCGTTCAATTCACCGCAAAAAGATGCGTAATCCATTTTACTAGTCTTCGGCGAGCGAAAGCGGGACTTGCGTGGGGTAGACTATCACGCCCTTTTCGGTTATGTCCATCGGCCGCACGTCCGGATTTATCTGGCATCCCCTCATCTTCACTATCCTAAAGCACCGCTCCATCTTCTCGCGTTTTTGGCTCCAAAAAAGGCTTATTATCCCGTCCGACATCAAGTGTTCCGCCC
>DSAL01000009.1 GCA_011380095.1 Candidatus Altarchaeales archaeon | reverse complement strand
CTCTCCGACAGTTATGTGCCTGCCTATCTGGAATACTATGTTTTGAATCATCGACATGTCCGCCGGCGGGTTTGAAATGTCGACTCCCACAAGCCCGGTCCACATGCGGATGTTAGCTAAAAGCGCCGCCGCAAGAATGACGGGAATGTTTGAGACGTAGAAGAATTTCAGGGGAAACCTTCCGCCAATACCGCGGACTCCGCCGTATGAGAGGGGTATTTCAAGCCTCATGGACTCGCAAAACGCAGTCACCAGGAATATGAGTATAGTCCCGATTAGCGGGAATATTATCGCGAAATTCATGCTGCCCGCCATCATAGTCTGGATGAAGGAGGGTATTGCGCCGACAAAAAGCCCGGCCTCCCGCATAGGGTTGATGGAGCCTGTGATTATCGTCTGGCTGACTCCTCCGGCGATGAAAAGGCTGATTCCCGATCCTATGCCCCACTTGGACACCACTTCGTCCATGAACATCAAAAGTATTGAGCCCAACGCTATCTGAAACACTGTGAATGCTATTAGGCCGGTGCCCGAGACCATGCCGGTAAAATATACGAGAGCGCCGGCCTCGAAGAAGGCTAAAACGACCGTCAGAATCTTCTGGGTCCCCTGGAACAACGCCTTGCCTTCTTTCGTATGCAAGTCTATCTTTATCATGTCGGCGCCGGACAAAAGCTGTAGTATGATGCTGGATGTGACAATCGGGCCGATTCCGACGGAGATTATGGAGCCTATGCTTGAGGCGAATATCATGGTCATCGTGTCGAAGCCTGAAATTTTTTCCGCCAAAAGCTCGGGAGAAACCTGGTAGGGGTATATGACTCCCATGATGAAGAACAAGAGCAGTATGATTCCAGTCCAGTACAGCTTCTCCTTGAAGGGGACCTTTCGCTTTGGAATATCCACTTCCGGAAGATGCTTTATCAGCGGCCTTAAGAACTCCAATTCCATGGTGGTTCACGTATTTTTTATTGAGAATCTTCTTCGCCGACTGCGCCAGAACCTGAATCATCTTCAGCATCCGCAGAATCGTCTGAATTTTCAGACAATACCGTTCCGCCTAAAGCCTCAATCTTTTCTTTTGCTTTTGGCGAAAACGATTCGACTTTGACCTCAAACTTGTTAGATATTAGACCGCCGCCTAAAAGCTTGTCATAACCGATAGCTCCAAGATCAATCTTGTATAATCCTTTTGAGAAAGACGCTTTTCCTTCCGACACCCATTTTTCAGCAAGCGACTCTAAAACCCCCACGTTTATCGTAGTGACGTTTGCGCGAAGCTTAGGCATCCTCTTGAAACCGGTCTTGCCGATATGGTCTTTCATGTATTTAGAAACCATCGGCCACTTCTGTTTCGCGGATCCGGCAAGACCCCTTCCGCCGCGGTGTCCTGCGCCACGGTGCTTTTGCGCTGAACCATAGCCGCAAGTCCTCGAACCACGAAGCTTCCTGGTTTTTCTATCCCCATGCGCCATCCTACATCATCGCCTCCAAAAGTTTGTTGATGTTTTTTCCGCGGTATCCTAAAGACCCTCCAAGCTTCACGTTCTTTTTAATCCCCTTTCTCGCGTGACCGCCGACTGGCGGGTTAAGCCTGAAAACGGGCTTCAAACCCTTGAATTCGGAAATCTTTCTTCCCCCGTCAACTAATGCTGACGCAAGCTCCTCCACGGATTTCAATCCGAAGCCCGACAATGATTCGTCGGTTAAAGGCTTGTCTCCAACCATCCTGCCTCGTTTTTTCAAAAGTTTTGCAAGAGTCTTCTTATCCACCTCGCCCCATGTAGCATAGTCGTTGACTTTGACCAGCATACCCTTATAATCCTGGTTTTTCCTTACAAGAGAGCAGTGGTTTACCTGGTTGAGCCTCAAATGCTTTAAAGTATCTTTGATGTCGGCGCTAACGTGCACGTCGCCCCTGACCCTGATTATTGCTAAAAGCTCCTGACCTTCACCCATTTGACCTTACCTCGCATGCGCCAACCACAATGCCGACTTCTCCCGCCTTCTTGTCGTCGACTTTAAGGTAGTTGGTTTTCTCTAAAGCGTCGACAACCGCTTTCGTGAAGTTTATTGCAGTCCTCGTGTGGCCGCTGGTGTTGACGAAAACATCGTTTATTCCGGCAAGACCGAGTATCTGCCGGGCTATCTCGCCGCTTACAAGCCCTACACCCCGGGGTGCCGGCTTCAAGAGTATTTCAACGCTCCCGGACTTCCCGCTCACCTTGAATGGCACGGTATGCGGTTTGCCGCATCCGCACTCCCAGCTTCCGCACCCCCTCTTCACTTCGATGAGGGATAGTTTAGCTTTTCTTATCGCGTTCCTGATTGTCGGGCCAGCGTCTTTTCCTTTTGAAACTCCTATTCCGACGTACCCGTCCCTGTTTCCGACGGCGACAACGACCCTGAACCTCATTCTGCGTCCGGAGTCGGTAGTCCTTTGGACTCGTCCGACATTCAATACTGCCTCTTCTATTCCGGGAAGAAGTTTGTCGACTATCTCAACCTCCCGTATGGGGGCGGGATACCTGACGGCCTCGTGCATGGTCTTTATCTCGCCGTCCTTGACCATACGGCCGAGTTTTGTTTTCGGAACCCATTTTTCGAGGGCTTCGAGCTCGAGCCTCTTGCGTTCAGCCTCATACTCCTCGTCTCTTGTAAGCTTGACTTTCTTGGCTTTGACTTCGACTTCCTCTTCTGCTGCGGAATCGTCGTCTATTTCAAGCGTAACCCCCACTTCCTCATCGACTGAATCTTTTGCTGGAACCGGTTTTGACTGCGCCTTTTTCACCGTCTTTTCGGATTCTTCAGCCGTCTCCCCGACTGGTTTCTCGTCTTTATCGCTCATTTTTTGGATTTTAGTATAGCTTGTTTGACTGACTCGAAGTTGTCTGCGTCCGTTTTTGAATGCCCTCCCTTAATTCGCTCTTCTTTTGGGAACATTTCTTGATGGCATGCAACGTTCAAGCCGCCGTCTACCGCTCCTTTTACCGCAGCATATATTTTTGAGCCGGTGACAGAATCTTTCAAACCGAGGTCAAGGCTCGCATCCCCGCCCCCAGAATGCACCGCACATAATAGTCCGGTTAGGTATGCTGCCGGCGTGTTTGATGTCGAGCCGTTGTAGCCGTGTTTTTTCAGCATGCTGGAGTGTGCCTGTGACAGTATCTTGTCGCCGTCCGAACCGTATTCCACTAGCTGGACGCGTATGTGCTTTCCGGTCGGACGCACTACAAGGCGGTTTCTACCAGATTTTAAGAGGTTGAGCCTTCTCTTGTAGTTTGTTTTTCCAGTGCGTTTCCGCCGGTATTGGAGTACGTATGAGCTTCCGCTTGCCATTTTACTTTAACCTCTCTACGTGTTCGCGCACGTGGCGTCTGCTGTGGAAAAGGTTTCCCTTGGCCTGGCGGTATATCTGCCTGTACTGGCTTGAGTCTATTGCGCCGTCCTCCCTCATCTTCTTGATTTCGTCGCGTATAGCCCTTATCTTTGAAATCCAGCGTGACTTGGAGCCTATCCTGGTTTTCGCCGAACCTTTTCGGCTTCCATGGCCCCTGCGTTTTCCAGTAGCCTTCTTCTCGAGCCTCTCTTTTATTCTCGCGCTGCTGTTTCCCTTTTTCGGTATGTGGCTTACCGCCCCGCTTTTTATCAGCGCCCTGACGTCTTCGCGCGTTAGCGCTTCCGAAACGTCTTCAAGACGCTCTGGATTGAACCGTACCTTGTTTTCCCCAACCTTCATTAGCTGGGCTGCCATGCGTCTTTGGTTTCTTAGGTTCATCGCTCACCTTTTCGCGGGTTTAGTATAGCAATATTGAGTTTATTAGCTTCCTGTATTATCATGTTCCTCTTTTTCCTGCCGACTTGTTTTGCTATCATCGCGCCCTCGGTCTTGGCGTCCATTGCCCGTATGTCGGCGACGCTCGTAACCATTGTCGGGCGGAGGCCTGCGATGATGCCGGTGTCGGGATTTTTGTAGCCTATTTTCGGGACCTTCCCCTTGCCTCTTTTTTCCTCCAGTTGTTTGCTGTCTATTCCGCGGGGTCTTCTCCACGTG
>DSAL01000121.1 GCA_011380095.1 Candidatus Altarchaeales archaeon | reverse complement strand
CCATGTAGAATAACTGCAAAAACAAAGATAAAAATGATTTGACGCAGGATATGGATAGTAGACGCTAAAATATTTTTTGAGAGGCAAAGGCTACAAGAGGATGGTCGAGGCTTATATATGATTATCGCAAATAATTTCAGGTAGCAGAGGGATGCCATGTCTTTGAGAGAATTTTCGTGGAACTGCAGCATGCTGGTTTTGTTGACGGCATTATCCTTGTCTTTAACGGGATGCGTGTCACAGGAGAAGGCTGTGGCTGAAGCCTATGAGTATGCGGCTGACGAAACGCCTTCAGACTACTATAGCGAACCAATTGTTGAAGAGCCTGCGCCTCCGTCCGGCTCCTAGGGATGCGGCATGTTGTCCGGTGAGATGAGGGACGGCTGTTATTTTGAGGCCGCGAAAAACACTCAAAACCCGGAGTTGTGCGAGGTTATATCAAGCCTGGAAATCCAGAACATGTGTTTTGCGCTGACAAAAGGCGAAACGTCATACTGCGGAATGCTGGAGTCAGACTACTCCCAATTCCAATGCTATTCAAGCCTTGCTGAAATGAAAAAAGACGCGTCAATCTGCGACGCCGTCAAGGCAGTCGGGTGGAAGCATGCGTGCATAAGCGGGGCTGAATAAAATACCCCAGCCTGAATGCCGGGGTACAATGAACAGCATAGCTGTTCATGTACACGAACTGCGTCAAGCAGTTCTTTGTATTGCTTGCACGCCGATTTCCCAAGGCTAAGGGCAAAATTGACGTGCTGTCGACCCACGGGGAACTGTGGAAACTGTCTGAAGGCGTCAACATGCTTGAAATGCCGGCCTACAATTTTGACGAGGGTGTGAAGAAAATACTCGGGGGACGGCATTACGACCTTGCAGTCTGCCTTGCCGCCGGTTCAATGGACGTGAAGGGGATGGAGTCTTGGCTGGAGTCCGCCGATTTTAAAGGGCAGAAGGATAACGTAATTTTGTTTGCAGTCAGCGAGAGCATAAGGCCGTGGTTCATGCGAGAGGGAGTTTTCCAAAGGGAGGGTGGAGCCTACACGGGATACGCGCCGGAAGTTGTCAGCTTTCCAAGGAGAATGGCTTCCATATGGCGTTCAATGGGCTTGGAAGTGCCTGAAGACTTCAGGCCCTCTCTTGGAGTCGACGAAGCCTCAGTGAAAAGGCTAGAGCCCGGATTTCAGACCTGCTGGAAGAGGAGTCCGGCAGGCGGCTTGGAATCAAAACAAAAATAGTATTAATCAACCCTTTTTCAGCGTCGAAGCAGAAGGAGATTGACGCGGACGTCTGGATTGACGCAATAAGCCGGGCGACAGAGCTTATGGAAGGCGGGGACGCGGCCATCTGCCTTGAAAAAGGCTATAAGCCAGATAATGTTGAAGAGTCCGACCTGATAGCAGGGGGTGTGAAAGACGGGATTTGCGGGGGAATCCCGTTCGCACAACTGAGCTATGGAAAGTTGGGGGAGAGCACTTTAAAGCAGTTTGTTTCAAATATTGCCGCAAGCAGCATAGTCGCGGGGCCAGACACATTCAGTCAGCATGCGGCCGACGCGTTGAAAAAGTTTTCGCTGACAGTATTCTGCTGCGGAATGAACGAGGCAAAAAGCGAGTACCATGCAACCGGGGAAAAAGCATTCTGCCTTGACGGCTACAACATTCATGTTCCGGGTATTTTGGACGGACGGTGCATCGCCCTCAGCCTGCACGCTTTGACAGAGCTTGAGGACGGAACCCCCGTATTGTTTCCCAAAGAAAAAAATACTGTCGGCGAAGAGATTGCGAGAAAAATCCTTTGGAAGACTAATGGCATGAAGGCCATTTCAGACTGGAAAAGCGCGGAGGCGAGAGAGTATTTCAAGGACCTTATGGAAAACGTCCTCGACATTATGCCGATGATGAACGAGGAGTATAGGATACTTGCCAGGGAGAACAACGAGCATCCGAAGGCGTTAAACCAGATGGAATTCCTAAGCAGTTATGTGGAAAAAACAGGCGAGCTTTGCGGGGCGTTCAGAACTTGGCTGGATTCAAACATGCACCATACGCTGAAAATCGCTTACGGAAGGGGCGGGTGAATGTCCGGCGTGAAAGTGATTGGAAACACCAGACTGGATTCAGCGTTTAACGCGTTTTTTTACTGAATCTTTCGCCACGACTGATATTATGCAGGCTAGAGAGCCGAGTAAATTGAATATCAGGTCGAAGTGGGTGTCGTATCTTTGAAGGTCGCTTTTAATGTGGGGGAGCGAGTCGGACATTATGAATCCTCCCGCATCCAATCCGAGATATACTTCGCCAATGAATTCCGCGATTTCAGTGAATGCGCCAAGACCCATAGTAATCAGGAGTGCCGACGCAAAGGTTAAAAAATTTTTTTTCTCCCGGCACAAGTCAACAATCCCGTAGGTTATCGCGAATGAGATGAAAAAGTGGATTACCTTGTCGTATCCGACAAATTCTGAGAAAACGAAGCGGGAGTACAAGAAAAAACTGCCGAGCGGATTCAACAAGATCGAGATGGAAAGCAGTAGAGCCGGCCAGAAGGAAAGGCCGAACCTCCTGTCGAAAACAGCGACCACCGCAAGGGAGGCTATTGCGGCCAAGACGTCCAAAACAGCGGAACCATCCCAGACTACAGCGTATGCGAGAAACACCAAGAGTATTGCGGAAAAAAACAGGAACACGCTATTAGTTCTGGAATTCTTCGATTCGATGCCGGCCATCTACAACACATAGGTATAGACAAAAGAAGATAAAAAAAGCCGATTGAATAAAACGTGATTAATTTCTTCGTATTACAAATAATCTGTTGATGGCGTTGAGTAGAATCCACTTCCTAGTGCATCCGGCATACAGTATGGCTGTGAGAGAGCATACGGGCATACCCTACGGCTCCCTCGAGCAGGCAGAAGCACAGCTTGAGAAGTATGAGGGAAAGATCAGGGAGATTAGCAGGCGAGCGGATGAGGCACTGGTGATATTCACGGCCTCATCAGCCAAAAGGTTCATGGAAGACGCAAAAATCGGAGGACAACCATGGATGAAGCTCGCAAAAGAGGCGAAGAAAAGACTAGGGGGGCGTTGCATAGTGTTTTCAAGCCCCGCATTCCTGCCAAACTCCGACATTGAACCACACCCGCAATCCAGCAGGCAGGAAGACACGGCGCAGGCCATCCGGCTCAAAGAAATCCTAAAACAAAGAAACCTAAACCTGACAGAAGAAACCGAACCGCACGTTTGGGGGGAGAAGGCGAAAACTTGCGTCATTCAAACAGCCCGCTGGATAGAAAAAAACATTCCCGAAATAAAAACACCGGTAATAGACCTGCCGAACACGGAAATATCAGTAATAGACCCGGACACCGTGAAAAACATGCGGGAAACAGTGAAAATACAACACCTAAAAACCAAGATAAAGACTAGATAAAATAAAAAGATTACGGCCCATAAAGAGGCTTGAATATTGATAAAGGACGGTATTAACATGCAAAAACAAGGAAGAAAACAGTTGGAAACAGTAAGCGGTGAGGAAGAAAACGCGGCCCTAATGTACCTTGCAGCCACCCTAAGTTATGACAAGCAGGTACGGGAGGATGGTGATATGAAAACAGAGCTCGAAATCCTAAGAAGACTAACAGTCAAAGACGTGATGAACGGGGTTGGTAAAGACCTCTCAGGCCCAATGGCAAAACTAAGCCTACTCCACCAAACAGGAAACACCAAAACCATAAAACACATGGCGAAAATGTGGATGCAAACACACCCAAAAGACTACCAAGACCAAATAAAAAAACTATAGAACAACCTTTTCCGCTCGCTTCACTCGCGCAAAACGTTGGCGAAAAGGAGATAACCGCCCAGCTTCAGCAGACTGTATTCACAGTATTCCTAAGAGTGATTGAGCGAAGCGAAATCGCTCCGCGTGTGCACGGAGCGAGCCGTGCAATGCTCCCGCCGGGATTCGAACCCGGGTCACCGGATCGAAAGTCCGGAATGATAGGCCGGTCTACACTACAGGAGCCTGTGTATTTGTTTTTTTGATCCCCCCGCGCGTACGGGGTTCATGGATATGGTGCACCCGTAGGATGCGCCGATTGTTGTCGGCAATTTCCGACCTGGATTGATAGGCCGGTCTACACT
>DSAL01000034.1 GCA_011380095.1 Candidatus Altarchaeales archaeon | reverse complement strand
GAATAAAAAGAAGAAAAAAGGGTGGTAGTGGGTTTTTATGCCACTACGACTTTTGTTTTCGCGACCTTGTCGCCGAGCCTGTCTCCGTCCTTGTCAACAAGGATGACTATAAGCTCGATTATTCCGAGAATCATTATGATGTTTCTCAGAACGGAATCCTTCAGCGTACACGCGCCGCCTGACGCGTTCACGACCTTCAAGCCCATAATCTTCTTCCCGTAGCTTGCGCCATTGTTTAGACTATCCTTAATCAGGAAGTAGACAAGAGCTACAAGAGATAGCAACAAGCTTACAGGTATCGCCAAAATCCCGATAATGCTTGCCAGGGAATTGCTTATCATTCCCGCGACAATCGCCAACAGTGACATTCCTACAGATCCTACGAGGATAACAGCAGTCACGATGAGAGAGTCTATCACGTACGCTATAATCCTCTTTACCAATGGTGCTTTCGCCATAACCTAATTTCACCTCAATAAAAAAAATATATTAGATATTCACTTATCAGGCTTTAAAAACACCTGCAAGTGTTTTGTTTATCCAACACACAACCCGGACGTGGCCCGTAGTCTTTCCGCGTCTATTCCCGGCAGGATTCCGCGAAATTCCTGAGGTCTTTGACGTAGGGCATCCGCCCCACAATCGAAGTCCCCTTGCGGGGGCAGATGACTTCCGGAACATAGTCTTTGGTCGTGAACGCGGAAAGGCATTCGTTCAAAATCCTCATTTGGGACTGGTTTTCATGGTCAATCCAGAAAGTGGAGTATCCGCCTAATTCCTCTAGTTCGACGACCGTCATCATAGTCCTGTCGCAGTGGCTGCACGTCTCGCTCGTCGAGTAATGCAATACTATTGTGTCTGGCGAGATGCCGTATTTCTCAACGCACCTTGAAGCCCGCGTGATTTCCGCGTCAAACGCGCCGCACGCCCTCGCATCGTCCGCTATCCGGCATAATGCCGCCGCGAGATTGAACTTGTTGTTCACGACAGCCAAATCAACATTCTTCCCGCCCACGACGAAAACGCTCGCCTTGTCGACCAAAGAAGAGGGATACCAGAAGAGTGGCGTGTCAAACTCAACGTCCATCGTCCGGAGCATGTCAATGTTATAATAGGTGTTGCAGTCCACGCAGTTAGTCCCGACCTCCAAGGCGCAGTCGATACATCTTTGGGGGACTAGGTAATATGCTGCGGGAACGCACCCTCCACAGGAAGTGAAGTCGAAAGCCTCACGCTCCGACGCCATTGATTGGCCTAAAATAAAGGCTAAAACCCCGAAAACCAAGACGGCCGAAACAACAAGCTTAACATCCAAAACCTGAAAACACCCCTCAATTCACCCAAAATTATAGAATCCTTCAAATAAATACGCTGAAGACGTTAAATAAAAAACCCAATGACAACATGCCGAGGCAGATGCGACTTGCAGTCGCCTGCCCCAGCATTGCTCATTGCATTCGCAATGCCGAGGTGGCGGAGCCCGGATAAACGCGCACGCCTGGAAAGCGTGTTCCCTAACAGGAGCTTGAGTTCAAATCTCAACCTCGGCGAAAACCTGCTTGAGTTCAAACGCTCAGAAACCCTACGGGTTTCTGGCGCAACGAAGACGCAGTCTTCGTGCGCACGGAGAGAATCTCCGTTGCGCGCCAAAAAGCCTTAGGCTTTTTGAGCGTCTCAACCTCGGCGAGTCTTTTTCTTTTTTTATTTTAGAAGTAGGTTTGCTTGAAGTCTTGGGAACCCCGCCCGTGAGTTTTGGGGTGTTGTTGGACGGGGTTCCGAGACTTTAGTTTGTTTGTTTTTTTGGAGAGGTTTAGGTCAGGCTTTTCAGCATGCTGTTGAGCCTGGTCAACTCGATGACTTGCTCGTCGATTTTTCTCGGGTCGTGGTATTCCATGTAGGGTTTTCCGCATTCGATGCAGGAGAATCCTTCTTCGATGGCTTTCCCGTAGTCGACGGTCTTGCATTCGCATCGGAAGCTCATGTCGTTTGAGTCTTTCGACAGGAAGTGGTTGATGTTTTTGATTTTTCCGGCGATATAGCCTTTAGTGTAGTTTTCAAGCTGGTCTTCGCGCTTCATCCAGTAGTGTGTGACCCAGCCGGTATTCTTGTTTTTCGTCTTGGTGTAGCAGACGAGCTTCCTCTCGTGGAGGTCGTTTAAGATTATTCTCACTCTCGTGTCTTCCAGTCCGAGCTCTTGCGCCAAGTCCAAGTCTTTTTTCGGCTCAACCAGCGCCTTCATCACCTTTAGGTGTTGCGGGCTCATGGATTCTTCGATGACGTTGTCTATCACTTCCATTGTTTTGAATCACTCCCCAAAATAAAAAAAGATTGTGTTTTTTCCGCTTGTGAAAAGCAGGTTCTATATATCGTGAAATAATCATTTATAAATAAAAAAATCATGAACGATATTCAAAACGCTGTTTTTTGGGGTTTCGGGCTGTTTTCAGACTAGCGGCTCGTTGATGTTTATCCAGTGGGAAAATTCGTCCAACTGCATCTTCAACTTGTATGGAGTCTTCCGACCGTACTGTGAAAGCCAGCCGGAATCCGGGAATTTTTCCCGTGATTTTTCGTCTTCGACTTTGGCGCGCCCCACAAACTCTATGAGCCCGATGTTTCGTATGACACTGTGCCTTGGCTGAAAAACTCCGCTCCAAGTCGCCCAAACCTTGAAGACCGTGTCAGGATACCTGCCCCCGCCCATGTCGACTGCGAGTACGTCGCAGGTTTTCACGCGGGCGAGGACTTTTTTGACGGCCCCAAAACCGCGCGCATCCTCTTTGATGAACGTCACTTTCTCGTTTTCGCCTGCGAGTTTTTCAAGCGCCTTCTCGCAGTCAGACCCCTTGTCGATTAGGAAGATTTTAGACGCCCTATCCATGTAGGCTCTCGTGGACTTTCCCACATGAGGCCCTATTTCGACCACCACGTCCCCTTCCGAAACTGTCTCCCCCAACAGCTTCCGGTATTCCCCCACGTCGTAGGCCAGCTTTATCATCCTTCAATACTATCTTATTTAAGAATTTTAAATCACATACTAATAGATATTTTCGGCGTTTTGCGGTTTGTTTAGAATGCGTTTAACGAAGCTTGAATTGAAGGGTTTTAAGAGTTTTAGGGACAAGACAGTCCTTGATTTCCCAAAGAATCTGACGGGCATTGTGGGGCCGAACGGCTCCGGCAAAAGCAATATAACGGAAGCCATATGCTTTGTCCTTGGGCATTCAAGGGGCTTGAGGGCCGCAAACCTTCAGGAGCTGATTTTCAACGGCGGCGTCAACGAGTCTCCGGCCCAAAAGGCGATTGTGGGCCTCACATTGAAGGATGATGACGGGAGAACCCACAATATCACGAGAATCATAGACCGTGAAGGCCACAGCGTCTATAAAATCAACGACCAGCGGAGCACCCGCGAAAACATCATGGCGATTGTCGGCGACTCCGAATACAATATTATCCTGCAAGACGACGTGACGAAGGTTGTGGAAATGAAGCCGGTTGAACGGCGGACCATCATCGACGACCTGTGCGGGATACGCGAGTACGACGAGAAGAAGCGCAAGGCTTTAAGCGAGCTGGAGAAGGTTGAAGACAGGATTTCACAGACCCACGTCGTCTTGGGCGAGAAGCAGGGTTATCTTCGAGAGCTGAGCAAGGAGCGCAAGGAGGCGGTCGAATATCAGGAGGTTCGGGACCTTTTGCAAAAGTCGAAGGCGACCATCCTATTCCGAGAGATTGAGAGCCTGGGCAAACGCAAGGAGAAGATTGACGTCCTATCCAAAGAATTGAAGGACGAGCGTGAGGCGCTTCAGGCGAGGTCGCGCGAGATTGAGGCCGGCGTTTCCGCAACCGCCGATAGCGTCAAACAGATTAACGCGCAGATAAGAAGCCTTGAAGAGCGTCATGGAGGCTCTCTTGTCGCGCAAGCCCGAGGTGAATTGAACCGTGTTTTGGACAGGCGCGACTACATTAAGTCCGACATTGAAAAGATTGCCGGGGAAATAGAGGGCCTGAATAGCCGGGCCGACGATTTGAAGAGGGAGCGTAAAACTCTTGAACAGGAGCATAAGGCGTTCGGCGAAAAACTGGCTTTAAGCGTCAAGCGTCTTGAACAGGCTGTTGCCGAGGCTGGTGGCGAGGATTTCAGCGAGGAGAGGAGGCTTCGCGAGGAGCTGACTGAATT
>DSAL01000076.1 GCA_011380095.1 Candidatus Altarchaeales archaeon | reverse complement strand
CACTAATCGCCCTTTTAGGATACCTGATTCCAATACAGGTTTCATTCAAGCTGATATCTGTTTTGGGCGTCTTCACGCTCCCAGCCTGCATGTATTTTTGCGCGAAAATGCTGGGCTACAAGACTCCGGTTCCCGAGGCCGCCGCCGCGTTCGCGCTCCCATTCCTGTTTTTGGAAAACCACAGCATGTGGGGCGGCAATATTCCCTCCACTCTTGCCGGAGAATTCAGCCACGGCATCAGCCTATCCCTCACAATACTCTTTCTGGGGACGCTATACCGTGGTTTGAAGGAGAACCGTCTTATCGCGTTGAACATAGCGCTTCTGGCCGCAATATCATTGACGCACGTTTACACGCTTCTTTACGTAGTATTCACCTCAATAATCCTGCTCTACTTTTTCAGGGACCGACACTTGAAGAGCAACCTGCGGTATCTCGCCCAAGTCTGCATTCCAGCATTCCTCATTTCCGGATTTTGGAGTATCCGGCTTTTGACGGGGCTTGAATACACTACAAGCTACTCGCTATTCTGGGTGATTGCAGAAGAGATTACTCCCCCAATGATTTGGCCGTTCTTCATCCTAATATTCCTCGGCCTTTTAAAATCTTTTAAAACCAGCAGGGACAGGCTCCTGCTTTTGGGGCTTACCGTCATAATCATTGCGACGGCCGTCGACATAGCGGGACTCGACTTCCCAAAGCACATTGACAACACGAAGGTTGTCGGGCCGTTGGCGAAATCGCTTTTCGACGACGCATTCCACGGAAGGCGCTTCGTAATACTCGCATCAATCCCCCTCTTCCTACTCGCGTTCATCTCCATGAAAGACAACCCCCTGAAATACATATTCTTTTCAATACTCGTATCATTCTTCTTCTTCTCGTTCGCCGAACAACTCCACGTCATAGACATAAGATTCCTCCCCTTCATCTACCTCTCGCTGTTCCTGGCGTCGGCGGTCTTTTTGGACAAGCTCACCAAAAACCTTGAGGCCCGCTGGATGATACCCTTGATAGTCGTTTTGCTAACTCTTTTTTGGGTGAACGACCACAGGGCTTTGGCGAAATCTATTGTGCCCAACCCTGATTCCATAATCCATACTAAATCAGGCCTTTTGGACGAGATACTGGACGGCGAGTATGAAGGCTACATTCCCGACTGGATAAAGTGGAATTACGACGGGTTCGAGTCCAAGACGCTTTGGCCGGCCTTCAAGGGTGTGAACGATGTAGTTTCAGGCGACTACACCGACCCGCGCGTCGTCTACGAGCACAGCACCCACCATAATTCCGCCGGAACATTGAGGGCGTTCGAGTCGCTCCCGCTTTTTTCCGGCAGAAGCACGCTTGAAGGGCTTTACATGCAGTCTTCCCCGACGGCCCCGTTCGTATTCTATGTTCAGTCTGAGGTCAGCCAGCAGAAGAGCTGTCCATTCGGCCACAACTATCAATGCACGAACTTCAACCTGGACGACGGGATACGCCACATGCAGATGTTTAACGTGGAATACTATATAGTCCGAAGCGACCTTGCGAAAGACGCGGCGTCTAAAAACCCAAGGCTCATGCTTGTCGAAACCGTCCATCCCTATGAAGTCTATAAGATTACCGGCTACGACTACTCGTATGTCACAGTCCCCCAATATTATCCCGTGGTTTTCGAGACGCGCGACTGGAAGACCGTCTCATACGACTGGTTCAAGAGGATGGACTTGATTGACGTCCCCCTTCTTTTCAGCGGAAAGCTCGGGAAAGGCGACTTGAATTCTCTTCCGCATCTTCAGACTGCTTCAAGCCTTGACGCGGTCGGGAAAAATCCGGTTGGAGTGGAATGCAGGATTAGCGAGGCTGTCGGACGCAACTTCGTGGAGTTCGACACGAACTGTGTCGGCGTCCCCCACATAATAAGCATGTCCTACCACCCCAACTGGCGGGTTGAAGGGGCGGAAAAAATCCATCTGGTTTCACCGTCATTCATGCTCGTCTATCCGACTCAAGAGCATGTTAAAGTCTATTACGGAAGCAGGATAACCGACAAGCTCGGCGGCCTGATGACTTTAACGGGGCTCTTAATACTCGGATATTTCACGGCAGTTTCTCTGGGATTGGACAGGGCAAGGTTCGTTTTAAAGTAAAAAAAACTACTTCACACGTTTAGTCTTAATCCAGAATGCCAGGAGGTTTTTGAACCGGTAGATTATCTCGTGGAAGATGTTGAATTTGCTCCCCCGCGTGTCGTTGCAGAAAACCGGGATTTCCGTCACACTCCCGCCCTCTTTTATCACATGGTAGACCATCTCCAAAACGTACGACGAGCCGGCGTCCACGTCCTCAAGATGATTTATTATCCTGCTTTTGCGGTATCCTTTCGCGCCGATACTGTAGTCTCCGAAGTCGAGCCTGAACAGGAGTCTAACAAGGTTTATGTAGCCCTTGCTAACCATTATCCTGTGGATGCCCCTCTTCTGCTCTCCAATCATTTTGGAGCCCAATACTATGTCGTATTCGTCGAGCATTTTCGCGCATTCCCCAAGAAACTTCAAGTCTGTCGTCAAGTCTGCGTCAAAGCAGACGAGCTTGTCTGATTTCGCGGCCAACACCATCTCGCGGAAGGCGTAGCCTACGCCACGCGTTTCGATTGAAATGAAATTGATTTTCCCGGGATGCTTTTTTGCGAGGATGCCGCCTATCGCATCAGTCCCGTCGGTCGAGCCGTTGCTGCACACGACTATCTCGTACTTTCCGCCCAAACCGTCGAGGTGTTTCACGAGTTTTTCCAGGTTTTTCTTGAGTATCTCCCGCTCGTTGTATACTGGAATAAGGACTGAAAACATTTTTACCCTCCATTAGATTAGCGTTTTGGTTATATATCTTGTGAAAAGCCGGAGCTGGCGCATCCAAGACGCCGGACTACCCCTTCGCGCCCTTGAAATAATGTATGCCGGCCTTAAATAGAATTTGAGGAAGGCTTTCTTCACCATTCCCCTAAGCACTTCAAAGTCGTGTTCCGGCAGGTGCGTCTTAAATCCTCCGCCCGCCATGTCTCCGAGCTTTG
Source organism: Candidatus Altarchaeales archaeon (assembly GCA_011380095.1). Classification (GTDB taxonomy): domain Archaea; phylum Altiarchaeota; class Altiarchaeia; order IMC4; family SCGC-AAA252-I15; genus DSAL01. The sequence continues at coordinate 1,140 of DSAL01000076.1, read as the reverse complement.
TTCCGGGATAAGGGGCGGCCGAGTGGAAGCTCGCGTAAGTCGGATTAAGCTTCAAGGCGAATTCCACGGTCTTCCGCATCTGATCTTCGGTTTCCCCCGGGAATCCGAACATGAAAAAGCAGGCGGTCTCGATGCCGGCCTTGTGCGTCATCTTGACTCCACTGTAAATCTTTTCGAGCGTGATGTTCTTGTTGATGAGCTTCATTATCTCGGGCGAACCGGTCTCCACTCCATAATGTATCAGCGCGCAACCCGCCCTCTTCATTAACGCGAGGAGTTTTTCGTCAACGGAGTCGGCGCGCGTCTGACAGCACCATCTTAGCTTGTACTTCTTTTCAATGAGGTGGTTGCAGACTGTTTCAGCAAGCTTCCTGTTGACTGTGAACTCCAAGTCTATGAAGTAAATATTTTTCACCCCGAATTCGGTGACGGCATAATCGATTTCGCGAAGAAGGTTTTCCGCGCTTTTCGTGCGGTATCCGTAATACATTTTCTGAAGGCAGAATATGCACTTGAACGGGCATCCCCTCGCGCCCTCCAGTAGCGTGAATTTCCCGCCCATCACCTCGTAATAGTATTTTTCCATGGGCAAAAGGTGGAATGCGGGCATCGGGAACTTATCGAGGTCGGGTGGCGTTGGAAGAGGGTTTTCAACGAGTTTGCCGTCTTTCAGATAGCTTACGCCTTTTGTGGTTTCTGGTTTTGTGCCATTGCAGATTTTTCTGACTACTTCCTCTGGTTCCGCGCGAATCAGGTAGTCCGGCGCGATATGCTCGAAAACCCACATTGGTTCGACCGTCCCGTGTATCCCCTCCACTATTATCATGGCTTTCGAGTTTTGGCGGAATTCCCTCACAAAATCTTCAATGAACTTCAGGTTGAAGTGGGGGCACTGCCATTTGTCGAGGCTTGAAGTCGTGATGAAAAGCATGTCAGCCTCGCCGACTTGCGCGACCGCCTCGCTTGGAGTCAGGTCGAGGGCGTGGGCGTCGACAATCCTGACATCCAAACCATCCTCCTCAAGCATTGCCGCGCTAACCGCAAGCGAGAGCGGAGGCCAAACCCGATTGAAAATACCCTCATCACCAAAATTAAAGTTCGGATGCAAAAACACAATTCTTTCCATTGCATATTCCAACT
>DSAL01000080.1 GCA_011380095.1 Candidatus Altarchaeales archaeon | reverse complement strand
GTTGACGGCCTTCGCCAAGCCCAAACCCGAGAGGAAGAATACTATGGAAAGCATCATGGCGTCGCTTCTCGTGATCCTGCCGGAAGGTATCGGACGCTCGGGCTTGTTCACCCGGTCTATCTCGAAGTCGAAGTAGTCGTTCATGCCGTTCCCGCCCGCCAGGATAAGCGACGCGGAAAGCGCTGCCGCGAAAAGCATTAGGAGGTTGTAGTCTTGGGTGTAGAGGACTGCGCCCGTAAAAACGCCGATAAACGCCATCAGCATGTTTCTGGGCCTCGTGAGGCCGAGCATGGTGCCCGCGAAATCCTTAACGTCCGAAAACTCCAATATCCTAAAACACCTACTGTAAAAAACAAGGTTTAAACAACCTTAAAAATGCTTAATAACAATACCCTCCTAAATATATGGTGCAATGAGCGTGCACCCGATAGAATACCGTTACGGACGGTCGGAAGTCAAGAAAATATTCGACGAGGAGTCTAAACTACAGGCCATGCTGGACGTCGAATCCGCCCTCGTGAAGGCTCTGGCAAAAGCCGGGATTGCTCCGAAGGAAGACGCGGAAAAAGTTTCTGAAAAGGCGACGACAAGGCTCGTCACAGTAGAGCGCGTCCAAGAGATTGAGGATGAAATACATCACGACATGATGGCTGTCGTCAAGGCCTTAAGCGAACAGTGCGGGGAAGCCTCAACCTACATCCACTACGGCGCGACAAGCAACGACATACTCGACACGTCCCTCGCCCTCCAGCTGAAAAAGTACGTCAAATTTTTGGAAGACGATTTGCTCGAACTCAAAAAAGTGCTGTTGGGGCTCGCCAAGGAGAAGAAGAGGCTTGTTTGCGTGGGAAGAACCCACGGCCAGCACGCGATACCCTTGACGTACGGGCTCAAGTTCGCGATGTGGGCGTGCGAAGTCCAGCGCCACATAGAACGCCTCGCCCAAGCCAAAGAGAGGATTCTGGTCGGCCAGATGACGGGAGCAGTCGGAACGCAGGCGGCGTTCGCAGACAAGGGGATTGAAATCCAGGACGAGGTCATGAAAACCCTCGGACTCGCCCCCGTGAAAATCTCAAACCAGATTATCCAGCGGGACAGGCACGCGGAATTCCTCCAGCTTCTCGCGCTCATTTCAGAGTCACTGAACAAGTTCGCGACGGAAGTCAGAAACCTCCAGCGGACAGAAATCATGGAAGTGTCTGAAGGATTCGGGAAAAAACAGGTCGGCTCGTCCACAATGCCCCACAAGAGGAATCCGATAATCGCGGAACAAGTCTGCGGGCTCGCGCGCGTCGTGAAGGCGAACGCCTGCGCGGAACTTGAAAACATCCCGCTCTGGCACGAGCGCGACCTCACCAACTCAAGCCCAGAGAGGATATTGATTCCGGAAGCCTGCATCCTCACAGACCACATGCTCGTGAAAAGCATAAGCCTTTTCAAAAACCTCGTATTCCACGAGGAAAACATCAAGAGAAACCTCGGGATGAGTGGGGGCAGGATAATGGCGGAGTCAGTCATGATACGGCTCGCGCAAAAAGGCGTCCCAAGGCAGGAGGCGCACGAGCTCGTGCGAGAGCTTTCCATGAAAAGCCACCATGAGGACAAGCCTTTGATGGATTTGCTGAAAGATTCCGGTGAAATAACCGCGCACTTGGATGAAAAGGAGATTGATGACGCGATGAACCCGGAAAAATACTTGGGCACAGCCTTAAAGCAGGTTGACCGGGTTTTGAAGGAGCTTTCCTGAACCGCGACTATTTTTTCACGAAAAGCCCGCACCAGCATTGGCCTTTCGTCCTCCAAGTGTCTTGCGCCTTGAAATTGCAGGGACAGATTAACTGCAAGTCTCGTTCTCGGCTTCCGTCCCGCAGCCTGCATGGACAGAGTTTCAGCCCGCACGCCTTCTCGTTCTCCAAAAGACCGTCGATGACCATTTCAACATGCTCCTCGTCCGGATTCAATCTAAAATCGTTTTTCCCGCAGAAACGCTCCCAAACACCCTTAATCTCATCGCGATTCATAATCCCTCCACAATCCTGGCTTCGGAGACGTCGACTTCGACATAAGCGTTTTTCGCCCGGCATGTGGGGCAGACTTCCGGACCGGCCGCGCTGTAGTGTATGTCGTTGCAGACGTTGCATCGAAAAAAAATTTTCCCATCCAATTCAACCACCATAAACCCCGGATTTATCAACTTTGGGTAGAAGATAGTTTTTGCCTTCGATTTTTATTATTTCGACTTCATCGCCCTGGCTGAACCCCTTGTTTTTGAACTCGAAAAGACCGTAGGTTTCGGAGTCCATGACCTGGATTCCGTCTGGCCGGACTTCCGTGACCAACGCCTGGTGCGCGTCGGAAGACGGCGCCAGAATTTCCGCGTCGGAAAGTCGTGAAAGCTTTTTAGAAGTCTTGGCGTGCGAGAGGATATTGTATAAGCTTGCTTTAGCACCCGCCTCCAAAACCCTGTAAACAATTCCGTCAAGTTTTATGAAGTCTCCCTTCTTGAATTCCGGACGCTTTATTGAATAAAAGTTCCGGTAGACGTCCCGCCCGTCCTTCTTCCCGTAAAGCGAGCTGGAGTGGGTGACCAAATAGCCTTTTTCGGAAAGACTTTGGGAAAGCCTTTTCGCATAACCGTTGTCAATCAGGTAGATGTCGTGTCCGCCGGCGACGGGCTCGACGTTCGCAATCTTGCCCGCGTCAAGCCAGTTCTTGTCGAAGTCTTCAGCCCTAACCTGCAGTACCGCCTCGAAATACCCGCTTGAAAGCTTGACACAGTCCGGACAGATTCTTTTGGCGACCGGAATATTCCACTCGTAGTCCCGTTCAACCTTGTTCCCAAGGTAAAGCGCTGCGACGTGGACGTGGATTTTCGCATGCTTCCCCCACAAGACGTATTCCACCCACGCCATCGGCTTGTCCAATTCGAGGGGGTAGCGGAGTTTTGATGCCACCAACTCCTTAACGGCCTTGTCGACGTCGTCGCGCCAGACGCCGTGTACGAATACGAGACCGCAGTCACAGTACTCGAGCCTGAAGTCTTTCAGGGTGACTGGATTGTCCTCCAAAAAACAGTCGATGCACAATCCTTTCGCGGGTCTTCCGCATTTCGGGCATGGGGATTCGTCGGCCATAAAACCCTATTTATATACTTGCCTTCTATATATAGGGGAAACGATGGCCAGGAACAAGACGCCGGAAAAGAAAGAGATTTTGGTGAAAGCCAACAGGACCCGCAAGCAGGCTCCAATCTGGGTTTACCTCAAAACCAACAGAAAGGTCAGGGCGAGCCCCAAGTCAAGGCGAAACTGGCGCAGAAGCAGCTTATTCTAGCAGTCTAGTTGTAGTAGATGTAGTAGAAATATTTTTTTGTGAAGAATCTACGCCCAATACGGTTTTTTCACGTATTCATAGGCTTTTAACGACGCCACGCATCCTTCGCCGACTGCTGTCGCAACCTGCATTACGCCCCCAGTAACGTCGCCTGCCGCGAACACCCCTTCAAGATTCGTCTTTTGGTCTTCGTCGACTTTGATGAAGCCTTGGGAGTCCAGTTCCACGCCGAGTTTTTTGGCGAGCGTGGTTTCAGGCGCAACGCCGATTGAGATGAAGCATCCGTCAACACTGATTTTTTTCTCGCCCGTTTTGGTTTCAAGCAGTAGCTGGTTTAATACACCCTCGCCTTTGAATTCTTTCACTTGCGCGTTCATCACGAATTCGACCCCCATGGCCCTCATCTCATCGACCTGGCGTTCCTCGCAACGGAATTTTTCCCGGCGGTGTATTATGTAGACTTTGGAGGCGACCTGTGAAAGGTATAGCGCGTCTTCGGCCGCAGTGTTTCCTCCGCCGACGACCGCGACAGTCTTGTCTTTGAAGAACGGGCCGTCGCAGATTGCGCAGTAGCCGACGCCTTTGCCGGCGAACGTTTTTTCAGACGGCAGTCCGAGTTTTTTGTGGTCTCCGCCTGTTGCGAATACAATGGATTTCGCATCTATTGTTTCGCCGCCGGATTGTATGCGTTTAATTCCGCCTTCAATCCGGATGTCTTCAACTTCGGTTGAGCGTATTTCAACTCCGAAGGATTCCGCCTGTTTTTTCATGAGTTCTGACAGTTCGGCTCCAGTGACCTTTTGGAATCCAGGATAATTTTCTATGGCGGTGGTGTAGAGCATCTGGCCGCCGCACAAAGTCTTTTCGAATACAACCGTTTTCAAAGCGCGTCTTGCAGAGTATATCG
>DSAL01000062.1 GCA_011380095.1 Candidatus Altarchaeales archaeon | reverse complement strand
TCCAGGCTAGGCTACGGGCCCATAGTTTGGGCTGAGTGTTTTGTTTAGGGCTTTTGTTTTTAAATCCTCCATAGTTTTACGTGTTTTCATTATTTAACGAGTAGTTGCATATTTTTCTGGTATTTTTTTTGGGGTGAATGATTTTTCATGTGGGATTCTTTTCACGAAAAGTTGAGTGTTGTCGACCCCGAAGTTTGGGAGGTGGTTTGTGGTGATCTGGCGCGTCAGAACGATGGGATTAACCTGATTGCGTCGGAGAGTTATCCGAGCCGGGCTGTCTTGCAGGCGGCCGGCTCCATCCTCACCAACAAGTACGCTGAAGGATACTCTCGCAAGCGTTACTACGGCGGGTGCGAGTTCGTGGACAGGTGCGAGGACTTGGCTGTCGAACGCGCCAAAAAACTTTTTGGAGCGGATCATGTGAACGTCCAGCCCCACAGCGGAAGCCAAGCCAACATGGCGGTTTATATGGCAATGCTCGATCCTGGCGACACCATTTTGGGCATGGACTTGTCGCACGGCGGGCATTTGACTCACGGTTTCAAGGTGAGTTTTTCAGGAAAGATTTATAGGGGCGAAAAATATTTCGTTAGCAGGGAGACTGGGCAACTTGACTATTCCGAGGTTGCGGCCGTTGCGAAAGAAACCCACCCGAAACTAATAGTCTGCGGCTATTCAGCTTATCCTAGAACCATCGACTTCAAGGCGTTCCGTGAGATTGCCGACGACGTAGGCGCGTACCTGATGGCGGACATAGCCCATATTGCGGGTCTTGTCGCCGCGGGCGTCCACCCTTCACCTGTCGAATATGCAGACTTCATAACGACCACCACGCACAAGACCTTGTGCGGTCCGAGGGGCGCAATTGTAATGTGCAGGGGGGAGTATGCGCAGGCAATCGACAAGTCTGTTTTCCCCGGAATCCAGGGGGGCCCTTTCATGCACTTGATTGCGGCAAGAGCCGTCGCCTTCAGGGAGGCCATGAAGCCTGAGTGGAAGAGGATGCAGGAAAATATTGTCGCGAACTCGAAAACTCTTGCGTCAAAAATGCTTGAACTCGGGTTTGACTTGGTGTCCGGCGGGACCGACAACCATCTGATGCTCGCCGACTTGCGTTCCAAGAATTTGACTGGAACTGTTGCTGAAGCGGCGCTTGGCGAGGCCGGCATAACCTTGAACAAGAACACGATTCCATACGATCCTGAAAAGCCGTTTGTGACTTCCGGCGTACGCATTGGAACGCCGTGTGTCACAATCCGGGGAATGGGCGGATCGGAGATGGATTTGATTGCCGGCTGGATTAACGACGTATTAAACTCTCCTGAAGATGCGTCCGTTAAAAAACGGGTTTTGGATGAAGTTAAAGTCTTGTGCGGTAAATACCCTGTGTATCCGAAAGATGAGTGCTGAGATTCTTGACGGGAAGAAGCTCGCGAAAGAGATCAAGTACGGGGTTTCCAAAGCAGTTGATGGACTGGGTTTCCAGCCCGTACTTGCCACAGTCTACGACGAGAACGACGAAGCCTCCACAATGTATGTCGGCATGAAGAAGAAGGCGGCCGCCGAAGCCGGCATAAAAACATTAGACTATCCGATAGGCGCCGGCACGACGCAATCCCAGATTCTTGAAACAATAGGAAAACTAAATTCCGACGGGAGTGTGAACGGCATACTCGTCCAGCTTCCACTCCCCAAAGGCGTTGACGAACAAGTCATCTTAAATTCAATCAATCCGCTCAAGGATGTTGACGGATTCACGCCCGCAAATCTTGGGGCGCTTTCGGCCGGCGATGAAACAATGGTTTCCGCAACACCAAAGGGGGTCATACGCCTTTTGGGGGAATACGGGATTGGTTTTAAGGGAAAAGAGGCGGTGATAGTCAATCACAGTATTGTCGTCGGAAGGCCTCTTTCAATGCTTTTGCTCAACCGGAATGCGACTGTGACGGTCTGCCACATCCACACGAAAGACCTTGCATCACACACCCGAAACGCAGACCTGTTGTTTTCCGCAACCGGGGTTGCGGGACTAATAAAAAAAGACATGGTGAAGGAAGGGGCGGTTGTCGTCGACATTGGCGTTGCAAAGACTGAAAAAGGCGTTGTCGGAGACGTCGATTTCGAAGAGGTTTCAAAGAAAGCATCTTACATCACGCCGGTTCCCGGCGGCACAGGTCCTATGACCATCGCAAGCCTTCTAGAGAACACTATTATCGCCGCAAGAATACAAGGGCGGGCTTCTCAAGGCGGGGGTGGTTCAACTTGAAGGTCGAGAAAGCGCTGATAAGCGTCTATGACAAGAGTGGCATCGCCGAGTTCGCAAGAGGACTTGCGAGTCTGGGGGTGGAAATCTATTCAAGCGGTGGCACAGCCAAAGAGCTCAAAAGTGCCGGCGTCCCCCACATTCTGGTTGAAGACTACACTGGTTTTCCGGAGATGCTTGACGGGCGAGTAAAAACAATCCACCCTAAAATTCACGGCGGAATTCTTGCAAGACGCGACAATCCAAAGCATTTGGCGAAACTGGAAGAGCACGGCATCTTAAAGATAGATTTGGTCGCCGTAAACCTCTACCCCTTCAAGCAGACTATAGCAAGAAAGGAGTCGACTCTTGAGGAGGCTGTCGAGCAGATTGACGTTGGCGGGCCGACTTTGATACGGTCTGCCGCCAAAAACTTCACTCATGTCGGCGTTATAGTCGACCCCAAAGATTACGGCAAAACATTGGGCGAGTTAAGGAAAAATAAGTCCGGGCTTTCGCCAGAAACTTTGAGGAGCCTTTCAGTCAAGGCGTTCGCGCACACGGCAGACTACGATATAGCGATACACAATTATCTTTCTAGCGAAAAGTTTCCGCAAAAACTGCTGTTATCCTATGATAAGGTTTCCGACTTGAGGTACGGCGAGAATTGGCATCAACTGGCGGCATTCTACAGGAATCCGGATGTTGCGGAGATTTGCGTTTCAAGCGCGAAAGTCGTGAGGGATGGGAGGGGATTGTCGTTCAACAACCTTTTGGACTTGGACAGCGCGCTCGAGCTTGTTAAGGAATTCGAAAAGCCGGCCGCAGTAATAGTCAAACACTTGAACCCTTCCGGCGTCGGAGTCGCCGAAAACATTTTCGAAGCATACGGGCTCGCACACAAGGCGGACCCGCTCAGCGCGTTCGGATGCATAGTCGCATTGAACCGTCCGCTCGACGAGAAGACTGCCGAAGCAATCACTTCAACATTCGTTGAGGCGGTTATCGCACCGAAATTTTCGGAAAAAGTTTTACAGGTTCTTGCGAAGAAAGAGAAGATGCGATTGTTCGAAACAGGAGAATTGAAGCCGACTTCTAAAATGTCCCGCGACTTCAGAAAGATTGTCGGCGGAATGCTCGTCCAGACCCGCGACTTGAAGACCATATCGGAAAAAGACTTGGAGTATGTTTCAGACAGGAAGCCGACCAAAGACGAGGTCGAGTCCATGCTTTTCGCATGGAATGTTTGCCGGCACACGAAGTCGAACTCGATAATTTTCGCGAAGAAGAATCATACTGTCGGAATCGGTGCAGGACAGATGTCGCGCGTAGACGCAGTGAAAATCGCGGCAATGAAGTCCGGCGACCTTGCAAAGGGCGCTGCAATGGCGTCTGACGCATTCTTCCCCTTCCGCGACGGCATTGACGAGGCCGCGAAAGCCGGGATTACCGCCGTCATACACCCCGGAGGCTCCATCCGGGACAAGGAAGTTTTGGACGCCGTCAACGAGCATGGGATGGCGATGGCCTACACAAAAACAAGATGCTTCCTGCATTAAAAAAGTATTTTTATCCTCGTACTTCTCTTTCTTGTTAAGCCATGAAATCCGACATAGACCTCGCGCATCAGGTTGAACTCAGGCCGATTGTCGAGGTCGCCAAAGAACTGGGTTTGGAAGAGCAGGACCTCATGCTTTTTGGAAGATACAAGGCGAAGATTCCGGTTCAAACGCTTCAAAAACTCAAGTCAAACAAGGACGGAAAACTCGTGTTGGTGACCTCGATGACGCCGACGAAGGCGGGCGAGGGGAAAACCACGACGACCGTCGGCTTGACGCAGGCTTTGAGGAGGGTTGGGGAAAAAGCGACGCTTTGCGTTCGAGAGCCGTCTCTTGGGCCTGTAATGGGCTTGAAGGGTGGCGCGACTGGAGGGGGAATGAGCCAGGTGCTTCCCATGGAAGACATCAACCTGTATTTCACGGGAGACATTCCGGCGGTGTCGTCGGCCAACGACCTTTGCGCCGCAGTCATCGAC
>DSAL01000006.1 GCA_011380095.1 Candidatus Altarchaeales archaeon | reverse complement strand
TGTTTTTCCGCAGGACACTAAACCTACTTACTCCAACTCTCCAGTATGCTCTGCTGAAATCAATCCGAGCATCCTGCCCGCGTCAACCAAGCCCTCAGCATACTCGAGCGCGGCAAGCGCGCTAACTAAATCACCGTCCTCTCTGAAATGCGCGGCGTCGTTGAAGTAATTTCGGGCGGCGTCCCAAACATCCCTTCCCGATTCTTCCAAAACCTTCACTGAAGAAAACTTTAGCCCCGCCTTGTCAAAATAGCGTGAAAGCCTTTCCGCCAAACTTTCGTCCATCAGAAAATCCATCTACTCAAGCAGGCGCTCGTGCAGGGTCTCGACTTCCGTAATGAATTTTTTCCCGGACACGACTTCGTCAAGACTGTGCATCGTGCCTCCAATGTCCATTATGACCTCCTTAATCTCAGTCAAATCCTTGAACTCGCCGACCACGGTAATCTTAACGTTCTCAACCTTCTGGTCAATCTCATAGACGCTGATATTAACCCCCTCAATCCCCGAAATCCCCGCGATACGCTTTGCCAAAACCGAAATGTCGGGGTCATGAGGCTTCAAAACGTCCAAAACAGCCTTCCTCAAATTCTCCATCTGAAAAACACTCTATCTTTTTTATTACGAAAATGGTATTCACGGCTTAAAACTATCTCTCCAAAACGATTACATGCCCTCGCACGTCAACCTTCCCGCACCTTGCCTTCCCCGAGATTTCAGAAGCCAATTCCTTCGCAGTAGTCCCCCCCAAAGCGGACTTTAAAACCTTCACTCGAACCCTGCTTCCCTTATAGATGTGTGTCTTAACCTCGTCGATAAAATTCTTAGTCAGACCGTTCTTCCCAAGATTTAAGACAACCTCTTTCTTAATGGAATCACTCCCTTTCATAAGAGGACTTTCCCCCGCAAATCCTCGACTTTAAACGACCCTGTCAGAAACATCGAAGTCTTGAACTCAAACATGAACTGGGAAAGCCATTTTTCAACGGCTTTTGCGCCGCCCGAAAAATAGTTTTTTACAAGCGGCAGCGCAACGCCCGCAAGGCTCGCGCCCAAAGCAATAGACTTGGCGGCGTCAACCCCGCTTCTCACGCCTCCAGACGCAATCAAAGGCTTGCCCAATTCGCCTAATTCAAGAAGGCATTCGACAGTCGGAACTCCGAAATCGTCGAAAAGCCGGCACCCGTTGCCTGAACGCCCAGATTCTATGATGGCCCAAGAAGTCCCGCCGACTCCGCCGACATCTATCGCGTCAACGTCAAGTTTTTCAACGTCTGCGAGATTCAGGCCGTTGCCAACGCCCTTGGCGATGACTGGAACCTTAAGCTTCCTGCAGACTTCATTAACTTTCTTCGTCAAATCGTAAAAATTCGTGTCGCCTTCAGGCTGGAAAACCTCTTGAAGCGGGTTGAAGTGCAGTGCGAGAGCGTCAGCCTCAATCGACTCTACCGCTTCCCTGCACTGTTCGACGCCGTAGCCGTAATTCAACTGTACCGCACCGATGTTGGCCACAAGAAATATGTCTGGCGCAACGTCGCGGACCTTGAAAGTGTCTGCGACACTCTTGTCCTCTATCATCGCACGCTGGCTTCCAACACCAAATCCAAGACCGTATTCCTGCGCAATACTTGCAAGACTCTTGTTGAACTCGCCGGCCTTCCTAGTCCCCCCGCTGACAGCCTCAAACATGAGCGGGAACCTGAATTTTTTCCCCAAAAACTTCGTGGAAGTGTCGACGGCTTTGAAGTCCGCACCCGGATTGGAGCGCGCGTCCAGCTCTATGCAGTCGAATCCCGGATTTCCAGACTCAACATCCTTTTGCGCGCAAATCTCTAGGTGGTCCGTCTTTCTCGAATTAATCATCTCCACTAAAACACCCTGTCTCCAACGTAATCTGCTATCGCTTCAAGACCCTTCCTTCCCTCATTGTCCTCGAGGACTTTCAGGGAATCCTTGGCCTCCCGTATGTAGCCTGAAAGCTTCCGCCTGCAATAATCTATTGAACCGACATCCTCCAGAATACGCTTGAAATCTTCAATATCCTTCTTGGAAGCGTTCTGGTCTCCTAAAATCCCCTTCAAAACCTTCAGGTCGCCCGCACCCGCGTTTTCGAGCGCGTGGACGATCATCAACGTGTTTTTGCCCGCCCTAACGTCGCTTCCAACCGGCCTTCCGAAACTCTCGGAGTCGGCGGTCAAGTCCAAAAGGTCGTCCTGCATCTGGAATGCGAGGCCGATGTCTTTCCCGTAAACCTTGAGCGACTCCACGATTTTTTTGTCGGCGCCCGCAAGTATCGCCCCGATCTCGACGGAAGCGCGGATTAGGACGCCAGTCTTCTTCTCAATCATGTCAAGATAATCTTCAACCGAAACCTTCTCCCGCTTTTCGAAAAGCATGTCGAGCATCTGGCCTTCCTGGAGGAGGTGGTTGGCTTCCACCAAAACATTAAGCGCTTGAAGAACGCTTTCATCACCGAAGCCATTACCCCTCATGTCTATCAAAGCCTTGAACGCCGATGAGTAAAGCGCGTCGCCGACCAAGATTCCCAACTCCACGCCCCATTTCGCGTGTACCGTCGGCCTGCCCCTCCGCTCTGTGTCATGGTCCATGATGTCGTCGTGGACTAGCGTGAATGTGTGCAATAGTTCGACTGACGCGGCCGCCGGAAGAATTTTCTTAAAGTCTTTCCCGCACGCCTGGCATGAAAGCAGGACCAGCGCGGGCCGGATGCGTTTTCCCCCGGCTTCTATGGGGTGAAAGAGCATTTCATCCAGCTCTGCGACATTACATCTCGCATACTTTTTCAGGACCGGTTCAACCAGCCCGGCCCGTTCGGCCAAAAGCTTTTTCACGTCCATAGGCAGACAAATATAATTGATGGAGGATATATATGCAGTAATAAAATAATACTGGATAATTGTGGTGTTGAATTTGCCTGGGATGGAAAAACACGAATGCGGGCCGGAAAAACACGAATGCGGGCTCGAAATAAAGCCCTATACTCTTATCACAGTTATCGCGCTGTTCGCAACAATATCATTAACCTATCTATCCCTTTCGGGATTCCCCCCCCAAGAATATCCCCTGCTGAACCTATCTCTTAAAGTCCACACAACCTTTTGGGAGCGGTTAATCTCGCTTGCCGCAATGATTTTGACGTTTTGGGGTCTTGGATACTCCTTCACATACCGTCTGGAGAAAAACGAGGACAGTCTTTCAAGCAGTCTTTTGAACGTCTGCATAGGGCTTGGCGTATTCCCCGTGCTCTCCTTAATACTCAACACGCCGCTTCTCGGAATACCTCTTGACATACGCGTATTCCTGCCGCTCTCGCTTCTTGTTCCCGCATACTCGCTAGTAAAAGCTTTCACGTCGGAGGGCGTGGAGTTGAAGGCGCCTAAACTACTTTTCACGAAAGATTTGGCGTACACTTCAATAGTGCTATTCATGGCCTCGCTCACACTCTACGTTTTTGTAGCGGGCTCGTTCGCCTACCCGTGGCTTGAAGACGGGGATTCATGGCGTCATGCGGACGGGGTGAAATACATTGCGGTCCAAAAGACATACGTACTCCCTGAAGGCGTTCCAGTCACCGAAACGCTCGAGCCCTACCCCCCTACATACGACGGCTACATGGCGCTCGGACACCAGCTTAACAGTTCTCTTCAGTGGAGCATGAAATATTTCACAAGCCTTCTCGCCTCCCTGGGCATTATCGGATTCTATTATTTCGCGAAAAAATTCACGGGCAGCATGGACGTCGCGCTAGCCTCAACGTTCTTTCTGGCGGCAACGCCAAGCTATGTAAGCCACTTCATCTGGTCCTACACTCTCGGATACATACTGTTTTTTCCAGCGCTCTACAGCATTGAAAAATGCGTTAAAGACCGCGGCTGGATTATGCCCGCAGTATTCCAGACTGCGTCTCTCATGGTGATACAGGCTTTGATTGCGCCGACATTCGGGGTAATCATGGTGATATACCTTGCAGTCCGCTCTCTAATGGACCGGAAACTCGCGAAAAACGTTTTGATTGCCGGAGTACTGGGCCTTCTCATCTCCCTTTGGATATTCTGGATTCCCATGTACCAAAATTACTGGGGGTCCGGCGCAAAACTCAATTCTATTGACGTCGCATTGTCAAAAGGCGTGTTCAAGATGGATCATGAGGCGACAACCTACCCCCTTTCAGAGTTCATATTCGTAAAGCCATACGGAAACATCGCAATACACAAGGGTTTCGGGCTTGTATTATTCCCGCTCTTCATTCTTTCCACACTCTTAATG
>DSAL01000041.1 GCA_011380095.1 Candidatus Altarchaeales archaeon | reverse complement strand
CGTGAACTGTAGGTTATTCTTGCGCCAACTCCAAGAGCCTCAACGCCGAGCGCGTTATTCTCCTGTTCGCGCTGGCCGGAGTCGGGGCAGGAGATTACTGGTGTCGCATACGCCACCGCCTCCATGATCGTGCTGTGCCCGCCAGACGCTATCACCAAGTCCGCATCCCGTATGAGGGATATCGGGTTTTCCGTGAAGTCGAGTATGACAATGTTTTCCGGAGTGTTTTTGAATCTTTTTTTACCGGCGCCGGGAGGCAAAAGCAGGGTGTAGTTTATTTTGCCGTCAAGCCTTGCGGCCTCAATGATTTTTTCAAGCAGGACGCTTCGATACCCGAAACCCCCGATTGTGGACAAAACCATCGGACGCTTAAACTCCAGCTTCTTTTTTGACTCCGACCTTCTGACAAGCGGGCCGGAATAAAAGACTTTGCCGGAAATCTTCTTCTCAAACCGCAGGTTTTTCGCGCAAACAGTTTTTGGAGGCGGAAAGTCCGGAACTATAATATTATCGACAAGCCTGAACACGGCATTGTAGAATAGTTTCACTAAAAATCCCAGCAATCCGAGAGTTACCCCCTGATTTTGGAAGAATTCCTGCATGTTCGCCTGATTCGTGACCATGCAGACTGGAAGGCCCTTGAATTTTGAGCAGAGTATTCCAGTATAGTATACGTCAGACAAAACCACGTCCGGAGTTGATTTCTTTAGAATCGAAAATATTTTTGGAATTTTAAAGACCACTGGATTTTTCAAAGTCTCTAAAACCGACTTCTTCAAGTCAAAGACGCCGTCACTGCCTGTTAAGACGATTTCTTTCGGAGCTTCGAAAACCCTGAATCCCTCATCCTCCAAAAGACGCTTGGAATAGCCGTAGGAGCCGAAGAAAACCTCGTGTCCGCCGTCTAAAAGCTCTTTGGCAAGGGGAATCATGCGGGTTGTATGCCCCAAACCCTCCCCGCACACGAAAATTAAAAAACGCATGTAAAGTATTTATCCTAAACGTATAATATGAAGTAGAGTGACAGACTGTGGGAACAAGCTTCGAAATTAAAAGACAGTTGATACACCTTTGCGGTGGAGTCGCCATCGGACTTGGAGTATATCTTCTAAAACCGGTTTACGGGCCGTTGACTGCAATACCGGTACTCGCCGGAGTCCTGCTGTTCCTAATACTTCCGAAACTCGGCAGACTATTCCACATCCACAATCATCTGATGACCAGGTACGAGAGATATACAGACATTGAAGCCATGCCTTACAAGGGCGCGATATACTATGGAATTGGAGTCGCGCCGGCAATACTCCTGCTTGAAACAAACATGGCGTGCGCGATAATCATGGTATTAAGCGTCGGCGACAGCATATCCACGATAGTCGGAAAAACAATCGGACGCACCCCAGTCGGATTTAGGGACTCCAAAAGCTTTGTGAATGAGATGGATCGAAGCCGGTTCAAAAACAAGTTCATAGAAAGACTCATGCTAAAGTTAAGGCGGACCCACACGGGATACAAGACTCTTGAAGGATTCGTGGGATTCCTGTTTTCAGCTTTTATTGGAGCCGCAGTATTCGCCGGACTCCCGAAAGCAATATTTTTGGCGGGAGTCGGAGCGTTCATAGAACTTCTAGTCCCGTTCGACGACAACCTGACTATCCCCTGGGGGCTGACGGTAATATCCCTGCTGTTTCTCCCTTAACCTCAACACGCCTGCCCCTGACCTTCAGCTTGCCCTCGCAAAACCATTTGACGGCGAGCGGGTAGATTCTATGCTCCTGCCCGAGAATGCGTTTGGAAAGCGAGGCT
The DNA here is from genome assembly GCA_011380095.1 of Candidatus Altarchaeales archaeon. Taxonomy (GTDB): domain Archaea; phylum Altiarchaeota; class Altiarchaeia; order IMC4; family SCGC-AAA252-I15; genus DSAL01. Next base: position 2,518 of record DSAL01000041.1, on the reverse strand, counting down.
TCATCATCATCCTCCAAGACAGGAACCGCGGCTTGCACGATTATCGGCCCGTGATCCACGTCATCATCCACAAAATGGACGGTGCAGCCTGAAATCTTGACTCCATAATCGAGGGCGTCCCGCTGGCCGTGAAGACCCGGAAAGTTAGGCAAAAGCGCGGGGTGAATGTTCATAATCCTGTCTTTGAAGGCCTTTACAAAGCCGGGGGTAATCAAGCGCATATATCCTGCCAGAAGGACCAGGTCGACTTTGCGCGCCCTCAACTCCTCAACAAGCCTTGCGTCAAAATCCTCGCGCTTTCCGAAATCCTTGGGGTTGACGTACAGGCCCTCAATACCATGCTTTTGCGCCCTCTCAAGCGCGAAAACCCTGGGTTTGTCGGAAATCACGACAACAATCTCGGCTGGAATAAAGCCGGACTCGACGTTGTCGATAATGCTTTGAAGGTTACTCCCTCTGCCCGAAGCCAAAACACCGATACGGCAAGACATGTTTCAGTAAATGAATTGGAGCGTGAACTATAAAACAAAAAAAAGTTTATTTAAGTTTGGCGAAAATGAATTTGCTCATGCCCTTATCTTCCAAAACGTCAGTCTTGAAACCGTTTTCTTCCAAAACGCTTTGGTGGGTTTTGATGAAGTCGCTCTGCCACGGGCTTAAAAGGAAGAATCCTTCCGGCTTCAGAACACGCTTCACTTCAGGGATTATGGATTTTACGAAAAAAGTGGTTTCGGGATTGAAGCATGTGACGATGTCGAAACTCCCGTCGCTAAAACCGAGCTTTCTCGCATCCATTTGAGCCATCATCCTGCCTTTCGAAACACCCTTCATAAGCTGTTTGAAATCGACGTCTACCCCAACAACGTCAAAATCAATACACTCCCGATTTTTCGAAAGAGATTTCAAACGTTTCTTAAGCTCTTCGTGGGAGGCCTCCCTGCCCCAGAAGCCAGAACCAGAACCGCTTGCAACATCCAATACCATCAGGTTTTTAACAATTCTTTTTGAATCTGGGAATTCAAGTTTAACCGCCCGCCTGCTTGAAGAAGATTCAGACGTTTTCATACGACACAGCCTCCAAAATCTTTCGCATCTCAACTGTCTCTCTCACGTCGTGCACTCGGATATAGTCGACGCCCTGAAGTGCGAGATATGTTGATATAGCGAGCGTTGCGGGACCGCGCTCTTCAACCGGAATTTCAAGTATGTCGCCGATGAATCTTTTCCTGCTGTGGCCGACAAGTATCGGATAGCAGAGCGTCTTGAATTCTTTGATGTTCTTCAAAATCTCGAGGTTGTGCCCTAATGTTTTTCCGAAACCAATACCAGGATCTAGAATAATATTTTCTTTTTTCACTCCAGCCTTCAATGCGACATCAACCTGTTTTTCAAAAAACTTTTTTATGTCCCCGACAACATTGTCGTACTTCGGATTTTCCTGCATGCTAATCGGCATCCCCTGCATGTGCATGATGACGACTGGAACATCGTGTTTTGCGGCGAGCTCTGGCATTCCCAGAGTCCTCAAGCCGTAGACGTCGTTGAGCATCGAAGCGCCCGCATCGAACGCTTTTTCCACGACTTCAAGCTTGTAGGAGTCAATTGAGATTGGAACGCCAAGATTTTTGATTTTTTGTATTACCGGAATAACCCGGCGCAACTCCTCCTCAACAGTAATCGATTCAGAGCCGGGTCGCGTGGACTCTCCTCCGACATCGATTATGTCGACGCCGTCCGCCACCATCTGTTTAGCGCTCTCGACTGCATCACCGATGGAAAAATTCACGCCTCCGTCGCTGAACGAGTCGGGCGTCACATTCAATATCCCCATGACTTTCAAATCCGGTTCCTCCACTTAGAAAAAGCTTCTCCCGCCACAAAAATAGAGCCTACAACCAGGATTAGGTCGCGCTCGCAAGACACCTCCAATGCCTTCTCAACACCCTCCAAAACGCTTTCAAACGCGATTTTACACTGGTTTTTGGATTTTTCAATGATTTTTCGTGTTTCAAGCGCCCTCTCGTTTTTCGACTTAACTGCAATCAAGACGTCCGCAAACGAAAGCATTCCAACCATCTTCGGAAAATCCTTGTCGGCGGAAAACCCGCAGACGACGAAAAGTTTCTCGTAATCAAGTTTCCTGACAAAGCCGAGCGTCTTCTCAAGGCCGTCGGGATTGTGGGCGCAGTCAATAATTACCATCGGATGCTCTTGCATGACGTCAAGACGCCCCGGCCAAAACGTCTTCGAAACGCCGGAAACTATTTTATCTTTCGACACTCCAAACGCTTCCGCGGCGACGACGGCGCACGCGATATTCTCCGCCTGAAACAGGCCGCGAAGACGCGATGATAGGCGATACGCGCCAGTAGGAGTTTTCAGCTTGAATGAGACGCCGTCAATTGAGGAATTCACATCACTAATCATCGGTTTGACGTCGGCGAGTTTTGAATTCCTCTCACCGCAGACTTTCTCCAAGACGGTGAATGCGACGCCATCGCAGGATGTCACGCAAGTT
>DSAL01000053.1 GCA_011380095.1 Candidatus Altarchaeales archaeon | reverse complement strand
GCGTCAATTATTCCAAGACCACTGTCCGTCCTAATAACTATTCTTAATATAATGAATGCAAGAACCGCAGGTGTTATTGCCAGGAAACTAAATCTATTCCTCCAATGTAAAATACATACTGGAATCATAACCAATAAAACTTCTTTAACGAACATGCCAACAAATAAGAGAACTGACACAATACGCATATTATCCAAAATCATGAAAATCCACAATATCAATAACACACTCCAAACATCGGTAAGATGAAATGGATTCCAAATGAAGAATGTATGGAAATATCGATTAAACATGAACAATACGACAGTCAAGAAAGCCACACTCTGCTGTATATCATGCTTGTATAGGAAGTAAAAAAAACTAATGTTCAATATGATCAATGAGAGAGACATCAATAATTTAAAAGAGGTTATTTCCCCAAACGGAAGAAACCCAGCGATAAACGGTGGGAGAATCCTATATGCAAAAGGTTTTGGTATATCATTATGTATGTGCGGTGAGGCTTCTGCCATTGGTATATAATAGTGTAAATCCCAGTTCATTACCTCTAAATCGGGATGGTTGATTACCCCCCCAATCATAGATGTGGAAAAATATCAACTCCAAAAATATTAGTGCAATTAAAAAACGATTCATTTTAATGTCAACTACACCACACTATACTCTTTATAATTCACCTTCTAAAAACACGTTTCCCCCCCACACCTCTTTTTTTTTGTATTAATTTTTCAAAGGTTTAGTTACTTGTCGTGGAATGCGTCAAACACCCTCTCATCCGAGATGGCACCATCAGTTTGAGGAAGTATCAGGAGTCTATAGTGTCGCGGGCGTTTGATGAGAGCACGCTCGTAGTATTGCCGACCGGCCTTGGGAAGACCGTGGTCGCCGCGATGGTGGCGGCCCACCGCCTCCACGAGCACGAGAACTCTAAAGTACTCTTCCTCGCCCCCACAAAGCCTCTTGTCGTCCAGCACTACGAGTCCTTCAAGAAGTTCTTGAATGTCGAGGAGCTCGCAGTATTGACCGGCCAGACGCCCACGCAAGAGCGGGCGGGTCTTTGGAAGGATTCAAAAATAATTTTCGCAACACCCCAGACTGTTGAAAACCCGCAGTTCCGAAAATTCGACTTGAATGACGTCTCGCTCGTAATCTTCGACGAAGCACACCGGGCGATAGGAGACTACTCCTACGTTTCAATCGCAAAAAACTACTTCGAGAACGCGAAAAATCCGCAGGTTCTCGCCCTCACCGCATCACCCGGCGGGACTATGGGCAAGATAACGGAAGTATGCCAAAATCTCGGAGTGAAAATCGTCGAGGCGAAGACCGACCAGGACGCGGACGTCAAACCCTACATACAAGAGATAGAAATCGACTGGGTGAAGGTCGAGTTGCCGGGCGAAATAATGGAAATCAAAAAGATTCTGGAAGACATACTCCGCGACAAGATGAGGCTCCTCAAAGGCCTCGACTACGTCGACTCCGCAGCACTAAACAAAATCGGCAAGAGAGACCTTCTTTCAATACAATCAGAAATCCGAAAAGACATTGTTGCTGGAAGCGGGTCAGGCAACTATCAGGCGGCGACAATCATAGCATCCGCAATCAAGATAAACCACGCAATCGAACTCCTCGAAACCCAAGGCTTGTCCGCGCTCCACGAATATTTCGCCCGCATGACAAAACAGCCGTCCAAGGCGGTCGCAAAACTCAACCGGGACGACAGGCTTTCGAAAGCGAGAGTGCTTACAGAAGAGCTCATCGAGAAAGGTTTCGAGCATCCGAAACTCGAAGAGCTCGCCAAAATTGTCTCAGGATATCATGGGAAGAAAGTCCTCGTATTCACGCAATACCGCGACAGTGTCGACGCAATCATCTCAAAACTGAACGAACACGACATCCTCGCCCACGAGTTCATAGGACAGCAGGCGAAAGGCGTGAAAAAAGGGATGACGCAGAAAAAACAGCTGGACGTCCTCGACAAGTTCCGTGAAGGTAAGTTCACGGCGCTTGTCGCCACAAGCGTCGCCGAAGAAGGACTGGACATACCGAAAGTAGACTTGGTGTTGTTCTACGAGCCGGTTCCAAGCGAAATCCGCTCAATACAGCGCCGGGGCAGGACCGGAAGGACTGAAGCCGGCCGCGTCATAGTTCTTTTGGCGAAGGGAACGCGCGATGAAGGGTATTTCTGGGCGGCCTACCATAAGGAGAAACAGATGAAGAACACTGTAAAAGACCTCAAGCAAGGATTGAGGCAGCAGACTACGATAGGCGAGTTTGAACATGAAAAAAACTTTACCGCAAAAGGCCAGCAGAACATCAGCGGATTCGAATTCGAAAAAACAGGTGAAGTATTGGTTTACGCCGACATTCGCGAGCGCAACAGCCTGTTGCTAAAGACACTTTCGGAATGCTGTCGGGTGGAGATGAAGCGCCTTGAAGTCGGCGACTTCATAGCCTCAGACCGCGCATGCATAGAGCGGAAGACTGTGCAGGACTTCCTCCAGTCCATAATAGACAAACGCCTTATGAGCCAGCTTGCGGAGATGAAGCGCAACTTCGAGAAGCCGATAATACTTTTGGAGGGCGTCGACAGCTTCTACATCCACCGCGGCATACACCCGAACGCGATACGCGGGGCAATCTCGTCAATAGTCCTCAACCACGGGGTTTCGATAATCCCGACAGAAAACGAGCGCGACACCGCGGAAATGGTTTACGCGATAGCAAAGCGCGAGCAAGTGGATGAGAAACGTCCGATATCGCTTCGTGGCGAGCGCAAGCCCATACTATTCTCTGAAAAACAACGGTTCGTGGTCGAATCCCTACCCCATGTTTCAGCAGTCCTCGCCGATCGGCTCTTAACACGCTTCAAGACGGTTGAAAACGTGATGAAGGCGTCGAAGAAAGAGCTTATGGAAGTTGAGGGGGTCGGCGAAAAGAAGGCTGAAGACATCAGCAAGGTTTTGAAGCATGTATATAAAGAATAATATCAAAACCACAATACTAAACCACGTAAAATGCCCGACCACGACGACCGCCAGCAGTGGCAGATGATTCACGAGCGCGAGAAGGAGCGCATGAAAAAAATCGAGGATTTGAAGCAGACAATCGAGGCCGAAAAATCCAGCGAGAAAAAAAGCGCGAAAAGCCTCCTCCGGGTCGTCATAAAGGCGGGGGAGCTTAAGGCGTCTGACGCGAACCAGCTTCTTGAGGTCGGAGCCGACGTAATACTCAAGTGGATGAACATACTCGAGAGCAAACACCTAATCCTCATAGAAGGGCCTAAAACCGACCCAACACTCAAGCCGAACCCCGAGGTTTTGGAAAAGCTCGAGATATACAAGAGCAGGAAGAAGGAGAAGGACTTGAAGGGGGCGCTCACAAGCGGTATAAGGGAGCTTCAGGACATGAAGGCCGAGCTTGTCGCAGAACACAACCGTGCTCTGGAGCTTGAGGAAAAACTTAAAGCCCAGCAGGCCATGGCAAAGGAGTTGGAGTCTAGGCTCGCCCACGAGGAGGAACTGAAGGAAGGCCTTTCCGAACGCGTTAAATCTCTTGAACAGCAAGTGAAGGGCGGGGAAGAAACCGAGATCGAGGAGTTGAAAAAACAGCTTGAACGCGAGCACACTGAACGCTTGAAGATACAGAACCTGCTTATAAAAGACCGCCAGAAGATTGCGAACGAACGGTCTGCGCTGGAAAAACAGTTTGCGGAAAAGCAAAAGTCTTTGAAGGAGCGTGAAAAGCAAATCCTTGAGAAGGAAAAGAGTGTTGAGGAGGACGAGGAGCTTGACATACTATTCGAGGACGAGGCGGTGGATGAAAGCCTAAGGCAGACCGAGCTTAAGTTGAAAGACATAGTCAAAAGGATTTCAGATGAGGAGGGGCTTGTCAAGTCCGGAAAACAGCCTCCAATCGACGAAGTCAAACAAATCGTGGATGAGGAAGGCGAGGTCGTCCGCGAGCTTGAGGGAGAGTTCAAAAAGATTTTGAAGAAGAAGACGATGGAATCACTCATCGAAGACCTTGACGTGGTTGGGGAAAAACCACTGCTAAAAACAAAGAAAAAAGAGGGGGTGCGTCAAGAAGCCAAAAAGCCAGAAAAAACAGTCTTTGAGGCCGAACCTTCCGAGCCGGAAAAGCCTAAATCCAAGCCGGAAAAACCCGCGGTGGAGGAAAAACCATCTGTGGAAAAACAGGTTTTGGAGGAAAAGCCCGCTGAAAAACCCTCTCCAGTAGTAAAGCCGCAAGAAACGGAACCTCGTCCAGAAACGGGGATTGAGGAAAAACTCGAGGAAAAAATGGGGGGAGCGCTAGGGAATAAGG
>DSAL01000119.1 GCA_011380095.1 Candidatus Altarchaeales archaeon | reverse complement strand
GTTTTCGCTCGGTTGGTGCCTCGCCCTCGCGTCTCTTTTTAACCTGAGCGGGTTTTCCATGGAGATTGGGGCGATACTTGCGGGAATAACGCTTTCAATGTCGCCGTACCGCCATGAAATCAGCTCTAAAATGAGGCAGCTTAGGGACTTTTTCATCGTCTTGTTTTTCATCTTCATGGGCTCCCAGCTTAGTTTTACTGACGTGGGGCCGCACGTTTTCTCCATAATCATCCTTTCAATATTCATACTCGTCGGCAACCCGATAATAGTGATGGTCCTCATGGGATTGTTGGGCTACACTAAACGCAACGGGTTTCTGGCGGGCTTAACGGTAGCGCAGGTAAGCGAATTCTCCCTCATATTAGTCACGTTAGGCATAAAAGTGGGGCATTTGACAAGCGAGGTTCTTTCAGTCATAACCGCAGTCGGACTCATAACGATAGCGGGCTCCAGCTACATGATAGTGTATTCCAACCAAGCGTACCAGCATATTTCCAAGTATCTTTCGATTTTTGAGCGCAAGGGCAGGAAGGTTGACGAGCAAAAACACCATGTCAAAAGCCAGTACGACATAATACTTTTCGGATACGACCATATCGGGTGCGAGCTCGTTGAATCCTTCAAAAGGATGAGGAGCTCGTTTTTGATAGTGGATTATAATCCCGAGATAATAGTGGAGTTGGCGAGGAAGGGGGTGCCCTGCAGGTACGGGGACGTGAACGACCTGGAGATGCTCAACGAGCTTAACCTCGACAGGACGAGGATGGTCATTTCAACGATAACCGATTTCGGGGCGAACCTGTTCCTAATCAATGAAGTGAGGCAGCAGAACAAGGATGCGATAGTCATTGTAGTATCCCATAAGATAGAGGATACTCTGGAATTGTACAAGCTGGGCGCGAGTTATGTCATAATGCCCAGGCTTTTGGGCGGAAAACAGACTTCCGCAATAATCGAAAAGCACGGTCTTGACGCGAAGAAGATACTTGAGGAGAAGAACGCGCACATAAAGGACTTGGAATCCAAGACGGACATTATCGACTACACGTAAGCCGGGCCCGCCCGGTTTTTATCCAATAACGTCGCAATAATTTAAAGCCAGCGTTAAAACAAAAAAAAATCAAGTGGTTTCAAATGAAAAGAGACGAGTTTGTGGTAAAGCTGACCGCGAAAGACGCCATGATAAAGCCGGTCTTCGTCTATGAGGATGACGGCGCGGACAAGATAATAAGAAAGCTCAAGCGGGAGGACACGAACGTCTGCATAGTAGTCACGAGGGAGAAAAAGTTTGTCGGAGAAATTAACGTCAACGACCTGATAAGGCTTTTCCTGCATCAAGTCAAGTACGAGCCGTTGACGAAGGTTTTGGGCATCGGATACCGCCGGGAATTCCTCTATGACAGGGCGGGGGATTTGATGAACAAGCACAAATCGACTGTGAACCTGGAGACTCCAATCAATAAGGTGATAGAACTGTCTTATAAGGAAGGCTTCAACTACATCCCTGTTTTGGACAAGAAGGAGAGGGTTGTCGGCGTCGTTACTCCAAGCAGCATACTCGACCTTCTGGAATACCAGTGAGAATCCTAATGTTTAACGGAGGACGGGCGGATGCGAAGCAAAATATTTTTCCTGCGTCCGAATTTATTTATAGTTTCATAGAATCATGTTTTTACCATGGTCTACTCAAAAATTCGTTCATACGCCAAGCTAAGCAGTTTTTTGAATATCGCCAGGCGCTATTTCATACTCAACGGTTTTGACGGACTGTATACGATGCTGGGGATTGTCGTCGGCTCCTACGTCGCAGGACAGCACGACCCGGGGATTGTTTTGGGCACGGGACTTGCGGGAATCGTCGCATTGGGCGGCTCCGGCTTTGCGACAGCGTTTTTGAGCGAGAGTGCGGAGAGAAAACGGGAGTTGAAGAAGATTGAAAAATCAATGCTAATCAGTCTGAAGGGAACCATGCATGATGAGGCGAGAAAGTTCGCATCTGTTTCAACAGCTCTTGTGAACGGGTTTTCCCCCATAATAGCATCCACCGTAATGGTATTCCCATTCCTGCTTTCGTATTTCGGAATGATTTCCGTCCAATCCGCCTTTTCATCATCCATTGCGATTGCAGTAGCGGAAATATTCCTTCTCGGATGCTATCTTGGAGTCATAAGCGGGGAGAGCAGGACTTCCTACGGAGTTAAAATGCTTTTAATAGCTGTTGCGACGGCGGGATTAAGCTTCATAATCGCGGGAGTCTTCAAGTAGCAGGATGGCTGTTTTTTCAACCGCAGTAGCATGCCGGCGGAAGCCCGCAGCATCCGCCCCCGGAAGGACGGTAAAGACATTCCATACCATTCGGACATTCCCCCTGGTTTCTGCAGTTTGAGGGGTTTGGATTTGATACTGAAGCACAGCTGACTTTCCTGACTGTTGTTGAAGTGGTGGATTCGCCGGCGGTGGTTGTCGTGGAAGTTGATGTTGTCGTGGTCGTGGAAGTTTCAGCCATGACGCAGGCTCCGTCCCGGCAGACGTGATTCACCGGGCAGAAGAGGGTTGCGTTTTTTCCTGTGTAAGAGCCGTCTTCAAACGCGCAATACCATTCTAAAACCGAGTTGTCGTTAATGCAGGAATCCCATTCCTGGCGGAGCGTTCCTTCCTCCCTCCAGATGACGGTCGACTGGGCTAATTCGTTCAGGCCGCCGTCCCCGTCAACACAGATTAAGGTTGTTGGAACCGGAATGCTCGTTGTGGCGGATGATGTGGTTGATGTTGTTGTCTGCGGGATTGTGGTGGTTGATGATGTTGTCGTTGGAGCGGAAGACGGCATCATGCTCCAGACGACAGTTAATGCGAAAACCCCGAGTATCAGGAATACCAGCAGGAGGGACATTATTTCCAACGGCTTCATGGTAGAATAATGGAATTGCTTTTAATTAATCTAGTGTCTGAAGAGACCTGTTTTTCTTCTGATGCCTTTCAGCCAGGCGTTTCACGAGAAAGTAGCTTGAAGCCGAGAATGTTGTGGCGAGTATCATGTTTCCGACCAGAAATCTCCTGGTGAAATTGTATGCCCGGTCCAGCACCACCACATTGTATTTCACGACGGGCTCAGCGTCAAATAGGAAGTCCCCAATCCTGTAGCTGAGGCTGTAGACGAAGACTAGGACGAATGGATTCCAAAAAACCAGCGCGGCGATGACGGCGATGCTGCTCAAGTTCGGGAAAAGGAGTATTACAAGAAACGCCAGAAGATATCCGACCATCGGCGTCGGAAGCAAGGCTATGAACGTTCCGACCGCGAATCCGAGCGCTATCTTCCTCGGCGACCTCTTTATCCTCGCAACCTCGTGAAAGTGGTGCGATGTTTTTTTTATCAAGTTCATGCAGGATTCTCCGTACGTATCTTCGGCTGACGTTATAAACTATTTGTTGGGGGCGGGCTTGAGCTTCCTCGGCTTTTCCAAATCCTTCCTGTAGACTATCGTGCGGTGGGGGAACGGGATTTCAACCCCTTCCGCGTCAAACCGCTTTTTTATGGACTCGAGAAGGTCGAATTTCATGAGGGTCGCCGCAGTCTGGTCCGACGCCCAATAGTATAGCCTGAGTTTTTGCGAGGAGTCCGCCAACTCCACGAGCCTGACCTTCACCAACTCCTCTTTTTTAAGGAACGAGTTGTCGCCCCCCCTAACATTCTGGAGGAGGCTTGGGTGGGCGAACGCTTCCTCCACCATTATCTTCCGCGCCAAGTCAATGTCCGAGTCGTAGCTTATCCCGACGTCAAAGCTTCCGAGGATGCGTGGGTTTTTGAATGAATAATTGATTATCGACTCGTCGCCCATCTTGGCGTTCGGGATTATGACGCGCTTCTCGTCCCAAGTCCTGACGACAGTGTGCCTTAAAGTAATGTCTTCCACAGTCCCATACTCGTTTAGTATCGTGATTTTGTCGCCAACCTTGAACGGCTCAAACATCGCTATGAAGACGCCGGCTATGATGTTTGAAAAAGTCGCCTGCGCGGCGAAACCGACAACCACGGCAAGTATTCCGGCCGACGCGAACAGGGAAACCCATACCGCCGACATTCCGGGTATCCGCGTCCCAGCTATCGCCAGGCCCACAATGTATATGAAGAGGATTATAAGCCTTTGAAAGAGGAGAAATTGCGTGAGGTCGACGTGCATCCTCTTCGACATTTTTTTCAGGGATTTTTGCATGAGCTTGGCGAATACTTTCGCGCTCAGGTATGTGACGGCGAGAAGCGCGAGAACTTCCAGCGCAATCCTCAGGTTCCCGGTTATGCCAACTTCAATGTCCATGATACGTCAAACCAATCCATAAAAAAATTTTTTTACAGTCTTATTTAT
>DSAL01000101.1 GCA_011380095.1 Candidatus Altarchaeales archaeon | reverse complement strand
GCGCGGGTGAATACCCCCTTCTTCTGGCGAATAGCTTTTCCGAACATCCGAGAGGACTTTGTAGTCTTCGTCTATCACGCCTACTCCGAGCGTGTGGGCTGTTCCTTCAAATCCGATTGTAAGCATATTCCCTTTTAATAAAGTATATCCTGTATAATAAACTTCAAGATGGGTGTAGGAATACTCAGCGGAACAAAGGTTTTGGTGGGGGACGGCGACACCAAAAGCATCCTAAAACAGAGGGGTTACGGCGAGGAGGTTGAAGGCCAGCACGTTATCTCAATAATAGAGGCGGTATATCTTCTCGAGCAGGGCGCGCTTGAAATCATGTCTGGAGGGGAAAAACTAAGCGTCGAAGATCTCATTGGGGCTGGCGGAAAAGCCGAGCAACACTTCTACAACAAGTATCTCGTCTACCGCGACCTGCGGAACCGCGGGCTTCTTGTTCGTAGCGGGCTGAAGTTCGGAAGCGATTTCAGAATATACGAGCGTGGCGGAAAACTGGGTGAAGCGCACAGCACAAAGCTCGTCCACGTTGTCCCAGAGGAATACACTTGCAGTTTCCCGGAGTTATCCCGCGCAATCAGGCTTGCTGGAAACGTTAACAAGCAGATGATTTACGCGATAGTGGATGAGGAGTCCGACATCACATACTATCTTGTAGACCGGGTGAAACTCTAGAGTATAGTGGGGGCGCAACTCTGGGTTTTTAAGCTTTTTCTGCTTTATCCTTTCTTGATGGACCGGATTATCACGTTATCTTCGATACTATTCTTGTTAATGATTTCAGGCTGCATTGGCGGAGGGCAGACGCCAGTTTGTAACGAACCCTATATTCTTGTCGGCAGTGAATGCTGTTTGGACGCGAACCACAACAGAATTTGCGACCGCGACGAGACGACTCTTTCTCCCGCCACAACCGTCTTAACACAGACTACTGTTGCTCCAACCACTTTACCGCAGGAGATTGTCTGTAATCCCCCCTACATCCGGTATGCCGGCGAATGTTGTCTTGACGCGAATGAAAACAACATCTGCGATTCACACGAGATTTCGCAATCATCAACTACTTCAACTTCAACTACGACGACCGAGGCACCGGCCACTACTGCCGCTCCAACAACGACTGTTGCGGTTGAAACTACTGTTGCACCCACCACAACTCTTGCGCCTGCAACGACCACGACTCTTGCGGCAGGTTGCGGTAACGGAGTCTGCGATGCCGGCGAGGATTCTACCTGCTGTACTGACTGCGGTTGTGATGCAGGATACTATTGCAGTGACAACATTTGCAAAATACAATTCCAGTTCGCGCCTCTTGACATGGTCGCGGTAATCCCGAAACTCAATTTTTGCGGGGATGATGTTTGCGCGTCAACAGAAAGCCAGTCTTCATGCTGCAAGGACTGCGGTTGTCCGCCGGGCAAGTATTGCAGCGACAACGAGTGTGTTGCGGGAACACCTCCACTATTCCAGGTTGTGATAAAAGACTTTTACCTCCCGCTCGCAGAAACCGAGATTTCTGAGGGGATTGGAAACTTCAATCCGACGATATACGGGAACAAGGTGGTTTGGCACAAGTTCATTTCAGGACAGCCCCAGATAATGCTCTACGACTACTCCACAAAAAACATAGTCCAGGTGACGGAGAATACGCAAGCATATCACGCCGACATCTACGGGACCCGGCTCGTCTGGGAGGATGGGAGAAGGCCTGTTGAAGGACCAGACCCCTACTATCTTGACGTCGCTTCAAATGTCGGCGGATTCATATCGCCTAAAGACGAATACCAGCTTAGCCCTGCGATATACGGAAACTATGTCGTCTGGACCGAGCCCGGCAAAGACGGCTTCGAAGACATATACCTTTTCAACCTCGCAAACTCCAAGGAGACGAGGGTGACGAACGACAACAGAGTCCAGTACCCTCCAGAAATCTGGGGCGACTATATAGTCTGGAGCGAGCTTGACTGGGACGACAACCCGCAGCGCTACAACGTGAAAGCCTACCAGATATCCTCCGGCAAGACTTCGACTATCTACTCGACGACAAGCCAGGAGATTGAGACGGCCGTCGGATTTTGTCAGGACAAGATAGCATACATCACAACAAGAAACGATTTGGGCAAGAGCTATGTTTATGTCTATGACCTCAACCGCAAGCTCACATCACAGATTAATGCGGGAGCTGGCGTTAAACTCAATCCCGCAATATACGGCGAAAAACTCGTGTGGCAGGACAAGAGGAACGGCAACTGGGACATATACATGTATGATGTTGCGACAAGCACGGAAAAGCAGATTACTTCAAGCACATCCAACGACGAGAACCCCGACATCTACGGCGACTACATTGTATACCAGAGGGCCGGCAAAATCTATTCATACCGCGTATAAATGGGGGAAAGTGGATTTAGAATACCTTGCGAAATACCCGTTCACGCCCGATGCGAAAAAGCACGTGGACGGTCTCGGCCTCTCAATTACAGAACTCCTCGAGCATCCGGTCTACAGTGCATGCCTTGAGTCGGGGCGCGCGAGGATTGCCGGGCTTTTCGAGGGAAACTACAAGCCTCCGCTCGGTGACAAACTCTCCCAGGAACTGACGATACTCTCCTACCCCATCGCCAGGGTGATAGCCCACGCCACAAAAGACAGGGGATTGTTGAACAAGTATGCGGGCGCGGAAGCCGAGCTCGTTCGAAAGATTTTGTCGCGGGAAAAACCCGATAATGCCGCAAGCCTCGCAGAACAGCTCGGCCTCAAAATATCGGGCGGGAAGATTTCATACATCAGTTTCCTGAAACTCACTTCAAGCTTGAACGAGCCGAACTGGCTTCTCGTAAACCGGACTGTCGAAGACGGGATGGTCGAGGTGGAAGATGAAGAGATTCCAAGACTCGTCGGACAGTTCGTGAAAAACAAGATACTCGAACCACTCTCATTGAAAGACGTTCCGAACAAGCTCATCACAACAGCAAACATAGTCAAGACGCAGTACTCTTCATACGACCATGTGAAAGTGGAAGAGCTTGAGGACGGGGCGCTCCCCCCGTGCGTGAAGGCGATAGTCAGTCAACTCGAGCAGGGGACGACAAACCATCAGGGCATGTTCACGCTCGCCACATTCCTCATCAACCTCGGGCTTGCGAAAAACCAGATACTCTCAGTCTTCAAGAAGTCGCCGAAATACAAGGAAGATTTGGCGTCATACCAGATAGAATTCCTCTCCGGCGAAAAATCCGGGACAGAATACTCCTGCCCCTCATGCGCGAGCCTCAAGAGTTCTGGATTATGCAGGGCGGAATGCAACGTAAAACATCCGCTACAATTCTACCGCAACAACATGAAGCGGAAGCCGCCCGCAAAACTAATGAAAAAGAAAAAATAAATTAAGGAAGAATTATTTTCTCCCCCAAAGTTTGACTGCACCTGAAAGTTCTTTATGGGTTTTTGAATACTCTTCAAGAGTAATGCCCTTCAATGTCGCATCCACCGCCTGCCTCATCGCGGTCGCGCCAATCCTTGTTCCTTCAGGATGTCCGTGGATTCCGCCTCCAGCCTGGATTATCACGTCTTTGCCCATGAACTCCATGAGCTCCGACACAAGGCCCGGGTGCATTCCACCGGATGCGACTGGGAATACCGGCTTCATCCCGAACCATTTCTGGCTCAAAACGTCTTCTTCCTCATCAACCTTGTCCTTCACGATGCTGTCGGCGATGTTTGAGACTTTTTTCTTGCCGCCCTCCATCTTTCCGACCGCCGTCCCGACGTGAAGCTGGTCGACGCCGCAGAGCCGGTAGAGTTTCGCAAGCGTCAGCATCGTAATCCCCATCTTCTTGTTTCGGGTCAAGGCGCCGTGCATGGCACGGTGGGCGTGCAACACCAAACCTTTATTGTGTTTTCGAACTGTCTGGACTGCGGAAAATCCGAGCGTGACAACATCAATCATCGCGTATCGTCCGCCGTTCGACCTGATGTAGTCTAATCTCTCGAGCATCACGTCGACTTCCGCCGTGATGTTCGCCATGTACACTTTTTTCTCGCCAGTCTCGCTTTCCGCCTTGTCGCGGGCGGCAAGCGTTTCGACAACACGCTCCTCAAACGGATTGAACTTTTGGGAGGTCAGGTTCTCATCGTCTTTGACTATGTCGCACCCGCCAGTCCAAGCGTCGTAGGCGACCTTCGCGTGCTCCCTGGTCTTCAAGCCAACCTTCGGCTTCACAATCGTCCCGACAAGCGGACGGTCTTGCACTCCCAAGACTTTTCTGACTCCAACAATCCCGAATTCAGGACCCTCGTAAGCCTTAACCATCTTCTTTGGAAAATGAATGTCCAAAACCCTCAGGTTCTGCAGCGACTTCATGCCGTAAATGTTTCCAGCAACGCTTGAAAGGATTTGCGGGATGTTGTCGAGCTCGAAAAGAATATTCGGATAAGCTATCTTGACCAGACCGTTCTTCTCGTCCAAATCAAATGCGTGGGGCTTCAACTTGTCCCGGTCCATGTTC
>DSAL01000103.1 GCA_011380095.1 Candidatus Altarchaeales archaeon | reverse complement strand
TTCAAGCTGTTTTCAATGAGATATTCTTCTTCGATGACGTCGATCACCGTCTTTGCGACAGCGCATGCGAGCGGGCTTCCGGGGAATGTCCCCCCGTGCTCGCCCTTTTCGAAGTCGAGTCCTTGCGCAAATATTGTCGCGCCTATCGGGAATCCAGAACCCATTCCTTTGGCTACACAGACTATGTCCGGGCTAATCTTTTCTTTCTGGAATGCGAACATGCTTCCCGACCGTCCGAACGCCGTCTGGACTTCATCGACTATCAAAAGCACCCCCTTGTCGGCCGTCAAATCGCGGACCGCCTTCAAGTATCCGGCATCCGGGATTATGACGCCGGCCTCCCCCTGAATCGGCTCGATTATGACGGCGCCGGTTTCCTTCGTGACTGCTTCTTGAATCGCGTCGACATTATTGTATTCAACGAACTTCTTGTCGCCTAGCATGAAGGGCTTGCGGTATTTTTCAGTGTATGTCAGGCTTAATGCCCCAAGGCTTCGCCCGTGGAATCCTTGCGCGAAGGATATAACCTCTTTTTTCCCGGAAATCTTCCGCGAAAGCTTTATAGCGCACTCCACTGATTCTGAACCGGAGTTTGTGAAGAAGACTTTTCCCATCCCCGAAAGTTCCTGCAATTTCTCGGCGAGCTCGAGCTGTGGCTTCGTGTAAACCCAGTTGCTCGTGTGGACGAGTTTTCCCGCCTGCCCCACTATTGTCTTTGTTACTTTCGGGTGGCAGTGGCCGAGGCTCAATACCGCGATGCCCGCGAAAAAGTCGAGATACTTTTTCCCGTTAGAATCCCAGACGTATGCGCCTTCACCCCGTTCGATGCAAACCGGCAGGCGGTTGAAGACCTGACTGTAGACGCTCTCCTCAAGCTTGGCGTAATCCATTGGTTTAGAATTGTGTTTCTGGCTTTTTATTTCACTCCTACCATTCATATCCTATGCCCGAGGAGGACGCCGATTTAGGCGAAAAGGTTTTAGGGTGGGTTAGGGACATACTGGACGTCGCACTGACGGTCGGAGTTTCCATAATACTCTTGAAGCTTCTTTTGGGCGCAGACATGCTCGTGCCCCTCGTCGTCGTGACGTCGGGGAGCATGATACACGAGCCGGGCGACAACTCCTGGAATACGTGGATGGAGGAGAGGGGCATACGTGATGAGGCAATCCGCGGGTTTCCGCTGACTGGAGGATTCAATATCGGCGACATGATGATAGTCAAGTATCCGGACGCGAACTTGGGCGACGTCGTAATCTATGAGAGGGATTTGGACCATGTTTTCTTCGCCCAGCACGACCCGATAATACACCGGGTTGTGGGAGTGGCCTACATTGAGGACGGGAAATATGTTAGTAGCGATGGGTCGCTCGACTGCATGAGCGGGAGGAGGATGCAGGAGTTCGCGGACTTGGTGGAGTCCTGCCGGCAAAACATGGACGAGTGTCCATACCCCGCTATTCCCGGGGAAAAAACCTACAGGTTCATGATGACAAAGGGCGACAACAACGATTATTCAGACCAGTGCGGGCTCAACAAGGCGTCGACAATCGCATACCCTGTCAACGAAGCCCAGATTCTGGGGAGAGGCTGGATACGCCTCCCGTATCTCGGATGGCTGAAGATAATCCCGACATGCGTTCTAAGGCTTTTCGGGATAGGCTCCTGCCCCCTGATGTTTTAGCGGGAATTCTTGTTTTATAGGCTTGTTCCCATAAAATAGCCGCAGAATTTTTAAGGTGATGTATAGGATGGCAAAAGTCTACTATGACGACGACGCTGATTTAAGCGTACTAGAAGGCAAGACAATCGCCGTAATCGGATACGGCAACCAAGGGCGCGCCCAAGCATTGAATATGCGCGATTCAGGACTAAAAGTTATTATCGGAAGCATCAAGGACGCAAGCTACGACAAGGCTTTGGAAGACGGTCTTGAAGTATACCCGATTGCGGAAGCGGCGGGGAAAGCAGACTTCGTCCACATACTTTTGCCGGATGAAATCCAGTCGAAAGTCTATGAGTCGGAGATTAAGGCGAACTTGAAGGACGGCGACACGTTGATGTTCAGCCACGGATTCAACATCAGGTTCAAGCGGATTGTCCCGGCCGACAACATCGACGTCGTGATGGTCGCGCCAAAGGCGCCGGGCGTCCGCGTGCGAGAGACTTATGAGGAAGGCTTTGGAACACCGGCACTCATCGCGGTAGAGCAGGATGCGAGCGGGAATGCTAAGGAGAACATTCTCGCAATAGCAAAAGCGTTGGGGGCGACAAGAGCAGGCGTGATTGAAACCACTTTCCCGGAGGAGACTGAAACCGACTTGTTCGGAGAGCAGGTCGACTTGTGCGGGGGAGTCACAGAATTGATAAAAGCCAGCTACGACACTCTCGTCAACGCAGGATACCAGCCGGAGATCGCGTACTTCGAAACACTCCACGAGCTGAAGCTCATAACCGACCTCGTTCAGGCCGGCGGTCTTGAACACATGTGGAAGTGTGTTTCCAACACCGCGGAATACGGAGGGAGAACCCGCGGGGAGAGGATAATCACCAAACAAACCCGGCAGGAGATGAAGAAGATTTTGGAGGAAATCAAGACGGACAAGTTCGCAAGCGAATGGATTGGCGAGTGTGAAAAAGGCATGCCAAACCTCAAGAGGATGCGCGAGAACGACGCGAAACTCCAGATTGAAGTCGTCGGGAAAAAACTCCGGGAAATGTTTAGCAAGAGCTAAACAGTCCGAGCGAGTAATGCGAGCGAGGTAAATGTTTAAGAAAAAGTAGTCTTTTTTAATGCGGGCTTTAACGCCCGCACCACAAATTTTTTTTAGGATAAAATGTCTGGGATAAGTGTTTTTGGTGTTTCTAATCCAAGCGTCACCATACTCGATGCGGGGAGATATTGCGCGTCTTTCGCCTTGAAAAAACAGGTTCGCGTAAAGGCGACAAAATCCGATTCAGGAGTGGCGGCAGACGGTGTTTTCAAAAACATCATGGAGGAGGCTGCTTCCAACGCAATGGAATTCTTAGGGCATGAAATCGGTGTTGAACTGGGTCTTGAGGAATGCGACGGTGGAATGCCCGGCGCGTCTGAAGCCGTGGCGTGCGCGACAGTGCAGGCGGTCGCCGGATTAATCGCGAAACGATACGGCTCTATCAGTGTCTTGAAGATTGACCAGAATCTTTCACGCCAATTCTTCATAGTGGACGAGAAAATTATCCCGCTCGAGGGACTCTTAAAAGCCTCTTTAGCAGGGGAAAACAGTTTCGCAAGGACCGCATCCTCGTTTTACGGAGGATACGTGATATGCGATGGCGGCGAGATTGCGAGGCGGGGGGAGATGGAGGAATGCTTTGCGGGAGTCGCAATAACTTCAAAAGAGATTGGAATCGAGTTCAATGATGAAGACGAGCTTTATCCAGTATGGCAGGCTGCAAGGCGCGGTGAAGTTTATACCGCCGGCCGTGACTTCGCCCTGATTTGCGCGAACGATTACTCGAAAAAAATTTTGGGGGAGATGGTTTCGAAAGATGCGATAGCCTTGACTCTCGACGACGGCCTGATTACCGCGTGGAGGCGGGATGACGCATCCACATTAACTGAGGCAGGGGAAAAATTCGGTGAAGTTTCCAATATTAATATTTCAAACGAGCTCTCATTCGTCGACGAGCCTTCGAGAAGCGTTTGGAAGATGAACAAGTTTACAGGATACCCGGGCTCCAAAGAATTCGGGATGATTTAGTCCGGCTAAAAAGATTTTTTGATTTAGTCTGTTGGACTGCCGCCTCTTTGCGACCTCAGTTTGTCGTAGAATTCTTCGGTGTCTTCTGTTTCAAGAGGCCTTAACTCGTCGACAGCCAGCGTGAGCTTGAACTTGTCTCCCTGCTTGGTCCCCCGCCTTTGTAGTTCCTTGTCGATTGCAGGAGACACTATGTTTCTGTAAGTGTTCCATTCGGGAGCGTGCTTGATTTCAAGACCGCAGTCTTTTGAAAGACGCTGTATCAGGACGTGGGGGCTTAGGTGTTCGAGGAAGTCTGCGGAAAGCCGAACGTATTCAGTGAATCCGAGAGGCTTGTACTGGCCTTTGAGGAACTGGTCTGCAAGTCGCGTCCCCTTCATCACGACGAGCGGGTAGAGTTTTATCGCGTCGATTTCGAGCGCAGAGATTACGCGGGCGGTCTCCATCATCTCGCCAGGCGTCTCGTGGGGAAGTCCGAGTATTACGAACGCGAGGACTTTCAGGTCGCGCTTGTGGCATTCGCGGGTTGCGCGAATCAGCTCGGCGAGCCCGTGCTGGCGGTTGACTTCCTCAAGAGTATGATAGTGGACTGTCTGCTGTCCGAGTTCTATCCAAACGTCATAGCTCGCCTTCCTGTATTCGGCGACCAAGTCCAACACTTCATCCGGCAGGCAGTCCGGGCGAGTTCCGAGCGTGAAGCCGATAACGTCCTTGTTGCCCACCACCTCGTCCAAAAGCTTGCGAAGAACTGGAAGTGGCGCGTAAGTGTTGGTG
>DSAL01000017.1 GCA_011380095.1 Candidatus Altarchaeales archaeon | reverse complement strand
ATATTATGATTTTGATTTTATTGTGCCGCCTCCACCTCTTTTACTTCTTCGGCCGGAGTTTCTGCTTGCTTTTCCTCGGCGGGGGCTTCAATCATTTTTTCTTCGGCCGGGGCATTGACTTGTTTTTTCTCGGCTGGCGCGTCAATCATCTTTTCTTCGGACTGCGTCTTGTCTTTTTTGTCTTCCACCGGCTTTTCCTCCTTCTTTTTCGCTGTTTTTTTCACAGTCTTCTTTTTCTTCTTTTTCGGGGAGGCTTCCGCTTCCGCCAGAGATTTTTCCTCGGACTCCGCGTGGGTTAGAACGCTTATTTGGTCCGGGAATTTCGTGTTTGGAAGCACTATTTTCACTGTGACGCCGATTACTCCGGCCTTGAGGTATGCTTGCGTGCTCCCGATTTTGACAAGTTTTAGGGAGTCGCCCGCTTTTTTCATGTACCCTTCACTGTATTTTTCGACTCGGGTTCTGCCTCCTTTGCCGACTATTTTTCCGGATAACACTACCTCTATTCCGCGCGCTCCGGACCCCATTACCGCGCGAATCGCCTTGAATACGACACGCCTCCTCTGCAGTCCACGCTCTAGTGCGACTGCTATGCGTCTTGCAACGATGTTTGAGTCGAGTGTCGGAACCTCGATTTTCTGGACGTCGATGACCGGGTTCTCAAGGCCGTATTTGTTTTGGAGTTCTTCGGTGAGCGTCTTGATTCTTTTTCCGCGTTTTCCGATTATTATCGGGGGTTTTTCGACGAAGAGTGTTACTCGTGTCGCAAGAGGTGTTTTTTGTATCTGGATTCCGGAGTATCCTGCACGGTTTACTTCTTCGCGCAAATATTTTTCTATTGCGGAGCGTATAACGCCCTCTTGTATGAAATGTTTTTCCATGGCCATTTCTAGTTCACCTCCTGGCCTATCGCCTGTATGTGGACGTACTGCGTGTTCCACACTTTCCAGCGTCCTTTCGGCCTTCTTTTCTGGATTGCCCTGCCTTTTATGGCGTTTAGGCTTGTTATTGTTATGTTTTGCGCGTCCATCCCCTTGAATTCAGCGTTCGCCTCGAGGTTTTTCAAGACCATTTCAACGTGTCTTGCGACTTTTACCGGGAATTTTCCTATCTTGACGCCAGCACCCTTCCTGTGGCCTACGCCCTTGTTGAATCGGGTGTAGGGTACGGCATATTCTTTTTCCTTTACTTTCTCCAGGATTTTAAGTGCTTTTGTGAGGGGCATCCCCTTCAAGTGCTTGCATAATTCTACCGTCGACTTGAAGGATATGTTGTAGTCTCTGCCCATCGCCTTTACTGTTGACGTCTTGTCTTCCGGCTCTTGTGAATATTTTATCTCCATGTTATCGTCTCTATTTTATCGGCACGAATAGCGAGGATCTTGTCGCACCCACTCCGGGCGAACTGTGTTTCACCTGTTTTCTCGGCATCGCGAATTCTCCGACATAGTGTCCTATCATGTCTGTCGTCAAGTCTATCGGCTTGAATTCCTTGCCGTCGTAGAGCATGATTTTTGCGCCAACCATGTCTGGGAGTATGGGCATTTCCCTGCAGTGCGTTTTAACCGGCTTTCCTGATTCTTTTGATTTTAAGATTTTTTCGCGGAGTTTCTTGTGTTCTTCCGTGAGCCCTCGCTTGAGCGTCCGCCTCATTCGTGATGGAAGTGTTTTCATCAAATCCTCCTGGCCTAGTTTTTGGAGCTCTTCCAGAGTTTTGCCTTTGTATGTGAATTCTTTTTTCGCCATGTCTACTTCCTCTTTTTAAGTCCGGTCCTTTTCGCGGCTATGTGTCCGACTTTGCGTCCTGGAGGAGCGTTTCTTGATGTTGTCGTCGGTCTTCCGACGTGCGGGTGCCTGCCTCCGCCGTATGGGTGGTCGACTGCGTTCATCGCGCGGCCTCTGACTGTCGGATAGAGTTTTCTCCTCGTCTTTTTAGCGTAATGTTTGTGTCCCGCCCGTGTGAAGGGCTTGTCGACGCGTCCCGCGCCTGCGACGAATCCTACCGTCGCCATGCAGTTGCTTTTGAGTTTAACCATTTTTTTGCTTGGAAGCTTGAGTTGGGTTGTGTTGGTTTCTTTTTCATGCGCTATCACGTATGCGGCTGTTCCAGAGGCTCTGACGAGTTTTCCCCCTCTTCCAGGCTCGGTTTCTATGTTGAATACCGGGCTTCCCTCCTTGATGTTTCCAAGCATCATGATGTTTCCAGGTTGGGGTTCTCCTTCGCCACCTATCTGGATCCAGTCGCCTTTTGAAAGGTTGCTTGGGGCTATCATTAGGATTTTAGTGAAGTCTTCGAGGATTATTTTCGCGAGCGGGGCTGTTCTTACGGAATCGTTTATGAATTCTTCAACCTGTCCATTCACCGGCTTTTCGGTTTTCGGGTATTCTACTCGTCCTGCCGCCTTGTGCGTCAGCGCCCTGTAGCGCGGGTTTCCTGAACCTCTTCTTTGCGTTATCAGCCGTTTGCCCATTTTAGATTACCCCCAGATGTGACGCGATTTCTTCGGCATTGTGTTTTTCATTGAGTTTTACGTGCGCTTTCTTCAGCCCGTCTATAGTCATCATCGTGTTGATGCGGTCGACTTTCACGCCATATATTTTTTCGACTGCATCCTTCACCTGTTTTTTTGTCGCTTTTTTGGCGACTATGAATGTTAGCGTGTTTTCTTTCTCGCGGATTAGGGTGGCTTTTTCGCCCATTAGCGGGTAGAGCAGTATCTCGTATGGGTTCATGCCCCCATCACCCCATCTATTTTTTCGAGCGCGCTTTCAGTCCATATTGTTAGGACTCCTGCTTTGGCGCCGGGCGCGAGTATGTCGAGGTCTAGCTCGTTCACAAGCGATATTTGGATTCCGGGAATGTTTGAGGCTGCTTTGCGTATGCCCTCGTCTTCTCCGACTGCGAGGAGTATCTTGTGGTTTTTGCTTGTCTTTAGTTCTTCGGCGAGTCCGAGTGATTCGAGTATTTTCTTCAAGTCTTTCGCTTTTTCCGTCTTCTGGATTTTGTCTTCTATTATGAGCGGGAATTCTTTCACGCCGTCGAGCTTGTGGTTTCTTGAAAGAACAAGTTCCCTGCTGGCGGTTGCGGCTATCGCCGACCTTATCGCCTGGATGTATTCTTTGTTGTTGATTTTTTTGGCGAGCTTTTTCTCGGGTTTTGGCGGGTGGGCTGCGCGGCCTCCGACGGATTGCGGAATTCTCCTTACTTTTCCGAGCCCTCCTCCGCCCGGCTTTTCGCGTGGCAGTCTTGTCATGCCCTTGTTGATTGTCTGCCGGTAGGTGTTTCTTCTTGAGCCGAAGTAGTCGGCGCTGGTTTTGAGTCCTGCGGCAGGGTCGACTCCCTGGGGCTGGCGGTAGTGTGATGCGATTGCGTCGTATGCTTTTCTTATCAGGTCGGGACGGTATTCTGTAGAGAATACTTTCGGGAGTTTCGCCTCTTTTTGGGTTGGCCCGCCTGTTGTTGAGAGTATTTTAGTCATTTATTTTACCTGTTTCCCTGTTTGCTTTCAGTGTTGATTTTCAGGATGTTGTATGATTCTTCTTTTTGTACGCGTCTTGCCGGCAGAAGTCTTACAACCCTTTTTGCGGGTCCGGGTATGCTTCCGTGTATCATGACATAGTTGTTTTTTACGGGGCCGTAGTGGAGGAATCCGCCTTTTGGCGTGATTTCAGCCCCGTCTTTTCCTATTGAGAGTATTAGTTTGTTGTATTCGGTCCGGCTGTGGTATCCCATTTGTCCTGGTAAGGGTTCCGTCCATAGTTTTCTTGCGGGCACCCATGAGCCTCCGGATCCTATGTGTCTTCGGCCTTTGGCAGATTTTCTTATTTGTCGTCTTAGGCCGTATCTTTTTATGACGCCCTGAAATCCTTTTCCTTTGGTGACGGATTTTACGTCGACATACTGGTTTTGGCCGAAGACTTCTTCAACAGTCATCTGGGTTCCGATTTTTTGTGCGGCATATTCGATTTTTGAGTTTATGTCGCCGCCGAGCGCCATTTCCATTACGTCGGGTTTTTTCTGTGGAGTGTGTGTTTCGAACGGGTGGGTGTAGAGTATGAGCCTTATGTCGGCTATCGTGTCGAGATTGTTTTTCAAATCCTGTACTTTTTTGGCGCCATCTTTATCGCCTTTGATTGGCGCTCTTTTCTGGACTTGTTTTGCGGGCTCGCTCATCCAGATGTCTTGCGCGGCTTCGAGTCCCTCATATCCTTTTGAATAGACTCTGACGCCGACGACCGTCATGGGGGGCGTTTCGACGATTGTGACGGGCAGGAAGACTTCCATCCCGCTTGTCGGACTGTTTTTGGTTTCATCGACTGCTATGATGTGTGTCATCCCGGCCTTGTATCCAGAAAATCCGAGTGGTTTCACCTCGCTTTCAGTAATCCAGCTTCTAATTCGTGGCCTTTGCCTCTTCGCCCTTTTTCGGGGGAGTATCCCGGTGGATCCCCTGTGAGGCCTGCTTGTCTTACCCATTATAAATCAAAAAAAATGGTTCTATTGAATACGCAATCCTTGTTTATAAACCGAAGGTGCACACTCTCTGGTTTGAAGGATTATTTTTGCTTTCTAACCTGTTGTAAAGGTTTGGAAGGCAGTTCATATCCATAGGAAAGCCAAGTATTTAAAATATATACTATATACT
>DSAL01000019.1 GCA_011380095.1 Candidatus Altarchaeales archaeon | reverse complement strand
CCCCCCCCACTCCGAGTGTGGTATTTAACGTACTGTATGACGACTAGGAGTGCAAGAGTGAATGCGCCGATGAACAGTATCGGGAGTATCAAAAGCAGGTAGTTCCTGTCTTTGACGACGACCATGTCCAACTGTTTCGACTCGTAGACTCCGTTGACGTCATTTAATTCTACCGTGAGGTCTCCGGTTCCGAACGCCCTGAAACTAACCTGCCCGTTGGAGTCCGTCAGGTAGACTTCTTCTTTCCCTCCGGAAATGATTGTCTTAACGCTCAAGTCTTTTACGGGATTTCCGTTGCTTTTGGCTTTCACCATAATCATCCCGTCCAACAGTTCGAATGATACTTCAGTGGGGTGGGGGCGTACTGTCAAAGCCTTTGAAGCCTGCGAGTATCCCGTCTTGCCCGCCCTGACTTCGAAGTTTCCGCTTCTTGAGGGAGTGTATTTCAGAGTATGGTCGTTGAACGTCGATGCTATTCCAAGCGGGTTTAGAATGTTGATTTCCGCATTAGTCGGCTTGCCCTGCGAGTCTATAACCCTTACTTCTACTTCTTCTCCGACTTCGACGTTTTCCGAGCTTAAAAGAAGGTTTAGGACGCCGAGCGGCGTGATTGTGAACGTCTTGTTCCAGAATCCTGTTTTCTGCACGAGTATGCCGTGGCTTTTAGGCGAAGTGAGTTTGACTGACACCCGGCCGTTTGAGTCAGTATAGTCCCTGAAGTTCGCTTCCGATATTTCTACCAGCGCGTTTTCGACCGGATGGCCGGCCTCGTCCTTGAGGTTAAGCATTATTTCGTCAAGGACTGTGGCGTCGGCGGGAGTTGCCGTCAAATCCATGAGATGGTAGACTTCGAAGCTTTCTGAAACTTCCTGATACCTGGATTTGACTATTTTTATCGTGTATCTTCCAGTGTTGAACGCTGAATCGTAGATTATTTTTCCTTCAGGGTCGGTCACGTAATCCTTGCTGGTTCCATCCGGCTTTTTGATGTTTACGAGCGCGTTGTCAAGAGGGCTTCCGCGGGATGACAGCGATATTGTGATGAGCTGGCCGACCACGGGGTTTTGTGGCGTGAACTTGACTTCGGGCACGGGCTTGTCGTATACGGTAAGCGTCCTGTTCAGGCTCCAGTATCTGGTTGAAGTGTTTCCAACGAGAATGGAGTATGCGCCGGGAGTGTTTATCGTGAAGTTGCAGCCCCCCTCTATGTTTGTCGGAGGCTTTGAGAAGACGTTTCCGTCCGAATCAAGTATTATAACTCCGACTCCGGGTTTGACCGCGATTTTAACCGGCTCGCCGACCACGGGGTCTGAAGGGTGGGGGCCGTCGGCAATCATCTCCTCCTTCACGTAAAATTCGGCTTCCCCGCAATAGTCTCTGTCTTTTATGGTAAGCTTGTAGAGTCCGTAAAGGTTGGGCTCGAAATTTATTTTCCCGGCGCTGTCAGTCTTGCGGCTATATTCTCTTGAGTCGACCGGCCGGTTTACCGGGCCCGTGACTTTTACTTCAACTCCTGAAATCGGGTTTCCATTCGAGTTTTTGAGCATTACCGTAACATCTTTGCCTGCGAGGGGGCGGACGGGGGTAAACGTTAGTTTAGGCACATTGCCCATCTGGATTTCAACATTCTTTGAGTCTAAAAGCCCCAGCAATGAGGAAGTCGACCATAATTCTATCCTAAGAGTCCTCTCGCCGCAGCCCGCCTGAAAAAGATCCCAATCATCCTTGTCCCACACTACTTTTATGTTTTCAGCCCCGGCAAGCATTATCGAACCCTCAAACTCGTAGTCTTCCACATAGAATTCGACTCTAGTGTTCTGGGTGTTGCCCCTGAACTCGACTTCAACGTCAAATGTCCTGCCCCACTCAATCTCATCGTCGACTTCAACACTCCGGATGGTTTGTGCGGAGCAAGCAATGGTAAACAGCAGGATTATTAATGCGATTGTCGTCAGCCAGCCAGCCTTCATTTTTACCCTTTAATATAAGACATTCGGTATAAAAAGCAGGGGCATGAAAGCTTAAATGAAACGGACCATCTGGACTACTGAATCGCCGGTTCTAGTATAGTTTTCAAACCGCCCCTCCGGTGTGAATCCCTGATTTTGGAAAAAACCTAATGCGCCAGAGTTTTCAGCCTTAACCTTCACTATCACGCGCAAGACGCCAATCTCCTTCAGCAAGTCGAACGCCTTTTCCAAAAGAATGCGTCCGACACCACGACCCTTGAAGCCGTCTTCAACGGCTATCGGCCCTATTTCCGCGCGCCCCACGTGCAGATGGTATAACATCCCGCAGAATCCGGCTATTTCCCCCCCAGACTCTGCGACAAGAAAATTGAAGTCCCCTCCTGCAAGACACTCGGATATGAAGTCTGGGGAAACATAATCCTCCTCGAAAAAACTGTTGTGCCTGAAATGTATTTCAGAAATCCGGCGTTCATCCCCCAGCCTAATCTCGCGTACAGTGATTTCCATTATATTTTATCCTGTAATACAAAGGATTTTGTTAATGAAATATTTAATTCTCGTCGCAGACGGAATTAGCGACCGGCCGGTCAGAGCGCTTGGCGGGAAAACCCCGCTTGAAGTTTCAAAGCATCCGATGATGGACAGAATAGCACGCAATGGCAGGTGCGGTCTTGTGAAAACCCTCTTTGAAGGACTTCCATACGATTCCGGAGTCGCGAACATGTCGCTGATGGGATATGACGTGAAAAATTATCCCGGGCGCGGGGCGCTTGAGGCCGGCAACATGGGGGTCACGCTCTCTGAAGGCGACATCGCATACAGGTGCAATCTAGTGAGCGTTAAAGACGGCCTGATGCACGATTTTACCGCCGGCCACATTTCAAACCAGGAGGCGCACGAGATAATCAACGACCTCTCGAAAAAGTTCGCGGAAGACGGCGTCGAATTTTATCCGGGAGTGAGCTACAGGCACCTGCTGGTGCTTAGGAAAAACTATTCCACGAAAGTGGACTGCAAGCTGCCCCACGAGATAATGGGAAATCCCGTGGAACCAAACATGCCAAAGGCGATGGAAGCGGATGGCGAGCAGACTGCAAAGCTTTTAGGGAAACTGATGCTCGAATCCATAAAATTCCTAAAAAACCATCCAGTCAACAAAAAGCGGGTGTCTGAGGGCAAGAATCCGGCTTCGATGATCTGGCTTTGGGGTGGCGGGAAAAAGCCGAATCTCGAAAAGTTCAAGGACAAGTTCGGTTTGGACGGCGCGCTCATTTCAGCAGTAGACCTTTTGAAGGGTATTGCAAGATACATCGGGCTTGAAGTCATAGAGGTGGAGGGTGCGACCGGATACATCGACACAAACTATGAGGGCAAGGCGCAGGCCGCCCTCGATGCCTTCAAGACCAAAGACCTCGTCTACTTGCATATCGAGGCGACTGACGAGTCAGGGCATGAAGGTAGCATAGAACATAAAGTCCAGGCGATTGAGGATATTGATTCGCGCGTGCTTGCGAAAATAATGGAAGATCTTGAAGAACCATATACTATTGCCGTGACATCAGACCATGCGACGCCGATTGAGGTGAGAAACCATGTCGACGACCTTGTGCCTTACGCAGTATACAAGAGCGGAGTGAAAGTTGATGAAACCCAGAAATACACTGAACGCGAGATAAAAGAGAACGCGTCTCTCCCGCAGGTCAGCGGGAAGGACTTCTTAAAACAGATTATCGAGCTTTGATTATCCGGATTCTCTCAACCCGCTTCAAGCGTTGAAGATTCAGATTCCTTTGATATCCCAGTCTTCAACGTCGCCGGAGTAAAGAGAGTTGCTGTTGCCGTAACTCTTGTTGGCGCCGATAATGTTCGGGGACTTTACGCCGGTTATGATTGCGATAACCTCAATCTTGTCTTCAAGGGCGGGGTTGACTCTCGCACCCCACGTGATTGAAGCGTTCGGGTCAAGCTCTTTTGTAATCAGCTCGCCGACCTCGTTGGCTTCGCCCAAAGTCAAGTCGTTGCCGCCGGTAATATGGATTAACGCTCCTGTTGCACCGGAATACGACACTTCCAAAAGCGGGTGTTCGAGGGTGTTTCGGACCGCCATCTCAACCCGGTCGGGGCCTTCCCCGTCGCCGACAGATATGACTGCGACGCGTCCGCCCCCCATGACGGAGCGGATGTCCGCGAAATCCAAGTTGACGAGGCTCGGCTCCATGATTGTTTCAGTTATTCCCTTGACTGCTCGCGCGACGACTTCGTCGGCAACACTGAAGGCCTTGTCGAGCGGGAGGTTGGGAACGTATTCGACAAGCTTGTTGTTGTCGACAACAATGACTGTGTCGCAGTGCTTTCTTAGCTCGTCGATTCCCTGTCTTGCTTTTGTAAGGCGGGAGCGTTCAAGGTCGAACGGGAATGTGACTACTGCTATAACTATCGCGCCCTGTTCTTTGGCGATTTCCGCGATAACTGGAGAGCTTCCAGTTCCGGTTCCGCCACCCATTCCGGCTGTTATGAAGAGGAGATGCGTTCCAGCCAATACTTCCGAAAGCTCGTGCCTTGAGGCGTCCGCAGCCTTCATCCCGAGTTCGGGGAATCCGCCGGCACCGAGCCCGCGCATGAGTTTCGCTCCAATCAGGATTTTAGTTATGTTACCATCAAGCTTCTGTAAGTCTTGCTTGTCCGTGTTTACAGCTACTAGTTCCGCGCCTTCTAGTCCGATGCGTTCAAGACGCCTGATACTGTTGTTGCCGGCGCCGCCCGCCCCCAAAACCACGATCTTCAGGTGGTCAGCCTCCTCAAACTCGTCGTACAAACGCTTTTCTAAAGTACCATGCTGTATTGCCGCATTGACTATTGAATTCATCATTACCACACGCCCCTAATTCAACTAGAAAAACAAGGACTTTTACGGGTTACATATTACAATAGTCGTATATAAAAAGTTAATACCGGTTTTACTGAATTATCCATATG
>DSAL01000033.1 GCA_011380095.1 Candidatus Altarchaeales archaeon | reverse complement strand
GAAGTCTGCGGCACAGTGGAGTTGCAGTACGAGAGGGCACTTGACTTTCACGGCAAGCGGAGCGATTTCTCAGACTACGACCACGGCATTGAATTCCCTTGGAGGACTTGCGGCAATCCCAAAAGACAGGGAGTCTTGTCTGGCGGCTGGAGGAGTCTGGGGCCGGGTCGGAACTAACCCCAGGGAAATCTGCAACCTGCCGACCGGTGATGCCGGCAAGACTTGTTCCGACGACGTCGACTGCCAGGGCTATTGCTTTGCGGAAAACAAGGAGGACAAGACCGGCAAATGCAGTGATTGGACTACGGTGTTAGGATGCCATTATCAGGTGGATGACGGCAGGGTTATTGGAACACTCTGTAGAGAGTGAACAACTTTAGAGTTATTATTTTCGTTTATTATTTTTTTCTTTTGCACAGTATTCTACGATTTTTTTGGCCAGTTTGTAGGGTATCTGTTTTTCGAGAGGAAATTTTATCGTGCCCTCGGAAGTCTCGTAGTCTGAGAGTTGTTTTTTGAATTTTTTGATTGCTTGAGGACCGGGATAGAGTCCAATATGTTTTTTGAATGCGGCATAGCATATCAAAACTCCTTTCTGCTTGAACGCGGGGACACCATAGCTCAAATTTTCTTCGGAATCAGGCATAGATTCTTTGATGGTTTTCCTGAGTTTTTTGAGCTTGGCCTGAACGTCTTTTGGAAATTTTGAGATATAAATTTTGACTCGTTCATCCATTTTGGATTTATTAGAATAGATTCGAGCCGATTACTGCCCCTATCATTAATGACATCAGAAATGCTCCCACAGATATTATCCCACCACCACACAAGAGGATTGGGGCAGCCATTATGAATCCGATTAGCATGAATTGAGTATTTTTAGATGCCAGGATGCCGAGTATCAAACCGAGAAAGATTGGGATTATCACGTGTAACACCTGTGATAGATAATTTGATGTGCGATAATAAAAGTCCGGGGGAAATTTAATGATGTGGTAGCGCGTGGAATGCGAGTACCAGGATTATTACCCCCAACAGTATCGCTATCGTCTGGCCTATCATTTTTTGTAGTGACGCTTCCTTGTGGAGTTCGGGCATCAAGTCTGCCGTTGCTATATAGATGAATCCGCCTGAAGCTATTGCTATGGCGTAGGGGATGAGAGCCTCGATTTTCACGAGGAATACGTAGCCTGCGACTGCCCCGATTATCGCGGTTGTGGCGGAGAGGAAGTTGTAGGTTAACGCCTGTTTCACTTTCATGCCCGAGTGGATTAGGATTGAGAAGTCTCCGAACTCTTGCGGGATCTCGTGGAGTGCGATGGCGATTGTCGCGATAATTCCGGTATGGACGTCGACCAGGTATGCTGCCGCGATTATCACGCCGTCTATGAAATTGTGGAATCCGTCGGCCACGAGGTTTAAGTAGGCGACTGGCTGGACGTGGCATTCTGTTTTCCCGCAGTGGTGCCAGTGTATGAATTTCTCGAATATGAAGAAGAGGATTATTCCAAAAAGCACGAAGCTCATTGCGGACTCGCCAAGCTCGTGGTGGCTTTCCGGTATCAAATGCATGAATGAGGCGGTGAGAAGGCTTCCTGAAGCGAACGCGACGAAGAATGTTAGAAACCCCTGAAGCCGTTTTCTTCCGACCGACAGGCTTAATACTCCAACAAGTGACAGTAGGCTTACGAATACTACGCTTGCGAGTATGTAGGTTAGGGGCATTTTGAGTTTAATCTTTTATTTTACTGTAATTTAAATTGTATTCAATGGATAAGGCTTTGCTTGTCGGCATGCTGGGGGGATTGTTGTACGGACTGTTTTTCAGTTTTTCCGGTGACGCCGGATGGATTAAGACGCTCACTACACTAACAATGCTCGGGTTCGGCGGGGGAGCGTTGATGTCGCCGTTTTATAGTCTGGAAAAAGGTTTGCGCGCTCGGAATCTTGCTTTAGCGTTTCTCATGGGATTCATACCAAACACCATCTTCTTATGCGTGATAGGCTCGGACAACATGCCGGCGGCGTTCGGGTTTGGGGCGGGAATTTTCACCGTGATTTCAGCAGCCGCAATAGCCGTGAGTGGGAAGTAGGTTAAACATTCGGTTAATAGGAGTTAACGCTTCTTTTATAGCCTGAGTGTTTAAATTTATTCCACCAATTTCTGGTTGGTTGAAAACAATCTTTAGCTTCAACTGGTTTTTGTGGAGTTAATTGGTTTTTGTCTTCCATCTTGGTATTTGGCGTTAATTTGAGTTGATACGACTTGGCGAGAGGATTCAGGAAGAATACGAGGGGGGGCCAGAGGAATACTTACAGCAAGTACGAGAAGAAGACGCATAATCCCGAAAAAAAGCGGCGGCTCGACATGGGACGCGACAGGTATTTCAGGCTTGATTTGGCGGAAAAGTTGAAGGACGTGAATTTCGGCGAACAGTCAAACACAGTTCAGGCTAACATTACCGCCAAGATGAGCAAGCACTCTTTCGACGAGGCCGTGGAATACGCGAAAACCGTGGGAAAAGAAAACAGCATACCGGACGGGAAAATCGACGAGCTTATCAGTTTAATGCGAAAATACACCAAGTGGAGATAGATTGTCTTTTTCTACCATAAACCTCAAATAATTTTTTTGATGAGGAAAAAGCCCGTCAAGATTGTCGTCAATGATTTGATGCAGAAGAATTACGTTTATTATCTGACGGAGCCGGAGGGCGGGAACTTCCACCCTGAATTTAAGCCGGAGTTGACGCCCAAGGATATGCTTGAGCTTGGGGTTTTCGGCGGGAAGTACATGACCGACTGTGAAAAAGAGTTTCCGAAATCCTGGTTTGAAAAAGCCAGGTTGAGTCCTGAAAAAGCTGATCCGAAATTGAATTACTTCAGAATCAACGCGTCGCTCCCGCTTTCAGAGTGGGTGAAACGGGGGTGGATTTATCCCGAAGACCCGCGGGGCTGGTTCCAATGGTACTGCAGATATTATATGGGGAGGCGGTGTGATGATGACGAGCGCCAGATAAAAAGATGGCGGGCAATCAGGAGGCACGCCGAGCAGATAAGGAAGAATTGTCCGGGAATGGATTTGGACTGCAGGAAAAAGCAGAGGCAGGCGCTACTGCACTGGGCGTATGATTCAAGAAAAATATAAAAGGAGGATTTAACTCCCCCTGTTTTTGCTTTTCAAGCTATCTCTTAAAGCCTTTTCTAAAAAAACCCGCGTTAAGCCGGTTCGGACAGTCCTGCGGGTTTTCCATGCACCGGGCTTTCACGGCCTCGCGTATTTCCAGGCATCCTGCGGATTCGTCCAAACCAAGATTTTGCCTAACGTGTTCGTGACGCTGTTCTCGCACCACATCCTGCCTTGCCTTCAAGACACCGTGGAGCTGGCGGATTGTCGAATCCTCCGTCAAACCCAGCTCTTGAAGTCTTGTACTCCATAAAGCCTCGCGTGCCTGTTCGCGAGTCGTGTTTTCCGGCAAACCCAAGTCTTCAGAAACTCGTCCTCCACCAATCATTGCGCCGAATCCCATGAAAGCGTGGTCTTTGGCGAAACCGCGTTTTCCGAATCCGGCGTATTCCCCGACTTCATCGCTTGCGCTTACTGCGGCCGCAATACCCAAAAGCATTACTGCCGTCAATCCGAAAGCCATTTTTGTTTTCCAATTCATTTTCGTCTTATACCTCTGGAGGGTATTTGGGTGAAACAGGACATATTTTTGATTGAAACTCTTGTAGCGTAAAGTGAAACGCGGGCTTTTCCTACACTTCGATTGTCGCGAAAAGCCTGCTACCAACATAATTTACGGCGAGCGTCAGCGTGGATAGCACTATGAGGTCGATTGTCAGAGTAAACGCGAAAGATGACGTTAAGACGCCCCTCAACGCGTCAACGCCGTATGATAGCGGGTTCAGTCGGACGAGAAAATCCATGAAAGGCGGGAGGTCGCCTACAGGGAATAATGCCCCGGAGAGAAAGAACATCGGCATTATCAGGAAATTCATTATCATCGGGAACGCCTGCATGTCATCGATTCGGGTGGCAATCGCAGTCCCGAACGCCGTGAGCATCAGGGATATCAGGAACATTAAAAACAGTGCGGGAACGATTGAGAACATGCTGGTTGGCCTGAAGCCTATCAGCAGGGTTAGTATGAAAACCACCAGCCCCTGGATTGTGGAGATTGTCGCCCCTCCAAGCGTCCTGCCAATCATGATGTTGGTCCTGGAGATTGGTGCGACAAGAGTTTCCTTTAGAAACCCGAACTTGCGGTCCCAGACGACTTCGATTCCCGTGAACATTGAAGTGAACAGGACGCTCATCGCAATTACTCCGGGCGCCAGGAATGTTATGTAGTCTCCCTGCCCCGCCTTCTCAAACACAGGGTTCAGGCCGAATCCGAATGCGATGAGGAACAGTATCGGCTGTCCGAACGAGCCGAGGAGCCTTGGCTTTGAGCGCCAGTAGCGTTTCAGCTGGCGGAGCCACATGACATAGATCGTCTGCATCACCTGTGCATCCTCCGATGCAGGCGCATCCTGTCAATTGAAGAGCCGTTTTCCGGGCGGATAGTATGACCCGTCAGCTCAAGAAAAGCTTTTTCCAAAGAATCCTCGCCTGTCGAGGATTTTATCTCCTCAAGCGTGCCGTCGGCGACAATCCTACCGTAGTCGATTATGGCGATGCGCTCCGCCATTGCCTCAGCCTCCTCCATGTAGTGTGTTGTGAAGAACACGGTCATATCCTCGGACTTGTTGACCTCGCGGATGTGGTCCCAAATCCTGTTGCGGGTTTGGGGGTCGAGTCCGAGCGTCGGCTCGTCGAGGAAGAGGATTTTCGGATGGTGTATGAGTCCGCGGGCTATCTCGAGCCTCCTCTTCATCCCTCCCGAAAACTTTTTCACAAGGTCGTCGCGCCGTTCCCATAATCCGACCATTTCAAGAAGCTTTTTAATCTGTCTTTTCCGCGACTCCTTGTCGAGGCCGTAGAGGACTGCGTGAAACTCCATGTTCTCGTAGCAGGTGAGTTCTTCGTCGGTGCTCTGGTCTTGGAATACTATGCCGAACGAGCGTCTGACCGCGTCTTTTTCCGTTAGG